>MHLB01000066.1:6144-6572 GCA_001818895.1 Candidatus Liptonbacteria bacterium RIFCSPLOWO2_01_FULL_53_13 | reverse complement strand
ATCGCGCCTACGCGGAAGTCGTAGCGCTTGCCGCCCGCGATGGAATTCCCGAGCGAGAGCGTGGAGGTCGTTGTGCCGTACACGTGGAGCGTGGAAGATGGATAAAGCGTGTTCACGCCGACGAATGGACCACCTATTCCGCCCGAGCCGTCCGAGACGCCGTAGATCGTGAGCGCGGGATTGCCGTCAAGATATGAGGTGTAGCTCTCTATCGTTCCCGCCGAAGAGGAGGCAGTCACCGGCATATCCGCAAGCACGACCATCCCCGCATCGGTATCAAACCAAAGCGATCCCACCTGCACATTGTCAAGAATGGTCGCGCCGCTGAAGGTGGAGGTTGCGGTGACGGTGAGGTCGCCGACGACATGGAGAGTGCTGGAAGGTTGCGCGGTGCCGATGCCGACATATCCTTCTTTCGTAATCGCAAG
>MHLB01000066.1:4898-5985 GCA_001818895.1 Candidatus Liptonbacteria bacterium RIFCSPLOWO2_01_FULL_53_13 | reverse complement strand
GATGCCGAAGCGAAAATTCGTGTTGTCCCAAAACAGATTTGCATTGTTCTGCGAGAAAATTCCTCCCGTGCCAACAAATGGAATGGAGCCGGAAGTTAGTCCGGTCAAGGCGAGCGTGGTCCCCGTAGCGTTTGTGAAAGTCATGCCGGTCGTTGAGGCGGAACCAAGAATCGCCGTGCCGTTCACGGTCACTCCCCCGACAAACGTTGACGTCGCCGTTATGGAAAGCACTCCCGTGCCGGGGGTGTAGGTAAGATTCGCGCTTCCCGCGACGGTGGACGTCCCCGTCCAGAACGCGAGCTGGGTCGTGGACGCCGTACCCACTGCCGGAGAGGCGACGGTGCAGTTCACATCGGTCGGCGCACAGGTCGGGTTCAGGGTTTCTCCCGGTTGATAAACGGAAGTTGGCGGAGCCGCCAAAATGGGCATCACTACCGAGAACATCAGATAGCCGGAGACGGTAAGAGCAGCTCCGCCTGCCGCGAGATGCCGTAGCTTTTTTCTCAAGAACGCAATTGTTTTCTGCGCGAGATTCATGTGGTATTCACTTCTTTTTTCCCCACCGTTCTCCCTGATTATCTGTCATAAGTTGTCAGTTGTGAGTTATTCTGTTTTCTTTCTACACCCATAGAAGCCCCCTAGTCCCAGGGATCCTCATGTGAGCAATTTTACCATATTATCCACTGTATAATACCTAATAAATCTGTGGATAACTTTATTGTCCGCAGGAGGCATATTCCCCTATACTTAGGGCATATGCAGATAGAAGAACACCCCCACGGCCACACGCGCATTTTGCTTGCGGTCATCGTCATTCTCGGTGTCATAAGCGCGGGTTCCATCGCGAAATACGTTGCGCTTAAGAGCGATTCAACGGTGAACGCGCGCGTGCTTACGGAATACCGCTATAACGACAAAGTGCTTGAGTTTATGAAAACGTTCATCGTGAAAGTTCTTAAGGCGGAGAATGAAGTAAGCTTTGAAGACCGCGTCACGCTTGAAAACCAGGTGCGCGACTTGAAAGACCAAGAAATCACGTCCACGTGGAACTCGTTCGTGAAGGCGCAGACGGAACTCCAGGCGCAGG
>MHLB01000066.1:3204-4788 GCA_001818895.1 Candidatus Liptonbacteria bacterium RIFCSPLOWO2_01_FULL_53_13 | reverse complement strand
CCGAAATATCGCGCGCCATCCGTTTCGCAAGTTCGCCAAAAACATTTTCTAATTGTTTCGCCAGGTAATCGGGAAAAATAAATTCCCCTTTTTCGTTCATCACGCCCGGTATTGAAATGTTTATCTGCTCGCGGATTGGGATCATTTTGAGATCAATCACGACATTGATAAGCTGTTCCACCGCGCGCGCGCCGGCGGCAGACCATCCGTAACTCACGAACGCAACCGGCTTACGATTCCATTCTTTGAACAAATGCTCCAAGGCGCCTTTGAGCACCGCGGGAAAACTGTGGTTATATTCCGGCGTTACGATAATAAACCCGTCAGCTTGAGCAATCTTTGCCGCCCATTTTCTTGCCGGCTCGTTGTCGTATTCCTTCGCCATTGAAGGCGAAACGGGGCTGTTAAAGAACGGCAGGGGCCAGTCGCGCCGGTCTATGAGCTCCGTTTCAAATTCTTTTTGCCCGCCCGCGAGTCCGTACGCCCATTTGGCGATCTTTTCCCCCTGTCTCCCCTCCCGCGTGCTCCCCAAAATGATGAATAATTTTTTCATATGTTTGTGTTCATGTCCCCATATCTCCGTATCTTCATATCCTCATATCTCATCATATCTCTCCATGTCCCTATTATATTACCGTTCCTCGTCCGATATTATTACGGTCTCCGTTACAATCAGCTATAGCTTGTCCTTCGACTCGTTCGCACTCGCTCAGGACATAAGAAAATCTGAAGCTCGGTTACTCGCTAAGATTTTCTAATGCAGGGTATGCTGAACGACGTTAGAACCTACTTTGGTGAGTTAGCGACGCATGAATCGTTACCAACACGTACCACACATTCACACGCCAATATCATTCGTGATCTGGATATTCACTAGGACGATGAACTCCGCGCTCGGGGTGATCGAAATCGATTCTCGGAAGGTCCGACTCATAGAGGATGACAGAATTTGTCGCAACAAGAGAAATAGATCCCTCTGGTGTAAGTCCTTTGATCTCTGTGACTAAACCCAGTTGTCGCTTCGGGCTCATGCCAGTTTCCGGTTCATCAAAACCTCGTATTCTCTGCCACGTAGGACGAGCGCTATCTTCTTCTTTCAATGTGGCTAAATTCCTATCAACCAATTGGCGCTGTGATAAAGTGGTCGACATTGCCCCTGCGACGTCTTCCATGGATGAAAGCCCCGCTCGATCCATCATATCGGAATCACCAAAGAGGGCCGTCTCCTTTGCCCTTGTGCAGTCCTCAAACTGCATGCGAACAGGTCTTCGTTTCGCTTTTGGAAGTGACGTATCGCCGACTTCAAGTGCGGTGACATCAATAGCTTTTGCGATGGATGGTGCCAATCCTGCATGAAGAAGATCCATTTTGTCTCCACGCGTGACCGGACGCAAAAGCAATTCCTCTGCACGCTCACGCGCGTCGCCACAATCAACGGCTTGCTGAATTTCCGCAGCAAACAATATTGCTCTTACAAGAGATGTTTTCCCTGAACCGTTTTCCCCAAAAAACAATACGGGACCTTGCGGAAACGAAAGTGGAGGGAGTTTTCTCAGCGCTTCGAAAACGGAGCGAATGCCCGCG
>MHLB01000066.1:0-3186 GCA_001818895.1 Candidatus Liptonbacteria bacterium RIFCSPLOWO2_01_FULL_53_13 | reverse complement strand
ACTCGGCTACTTCACGAGGAAGGTCTTGTCCTTTCACCTTTGCAACTTCCCCCTCTTCAATACCCCCAAGCTTTTCATGGTCTACCCTCACATCCAATGAGGCCCTGGGGCCACCCTCTCTTTTGTCTTTCCCCTCAATAGCTTCTGACCCTCTGAATAGTTTAGATTCATCCATGATTATTGGTTATGTTTATTTTTGGAAGTATATCACGTGATGCCATTTTACAACAACCGTCAGTTTCCGTCAGTGCGGGGGCACTAGGAATCGAACCCAGGTCGTCTCTTTTGGAGAGAGACATTCTGCCACTGAAATATGCCCCCTCGGCACAAGATAACTATAACTATGACGAATGACGATGACAAGAGACCGGATTCGCCGATACGAAAGTCATGGTTATCGTCATGGTCATTATATCAGATCACTTCCCGCTCAATTTTACCTCCTTATGCAAAATGCTTTTTCTGCACACAAGGACGTCGCTTGCGCTCCCAATAGGGCTTCCGCCCTCTTGTCCTCGTCCGCCAACCGGCGGACTCGGTCACCCCCACGGGGAAACCCTGACGCTTTTCCCCGACCCCCTTTCGTGCCCATGGTGCAGAAAAATCATTTTCCGCTTAGCTTTACTTCTTTATGCAAAACGCTTTTTCTGCACCATGGGCAATGCTTTTTGAACTCAAGCTTGCGCTCCACTTTCTTCTTGTTCTTGTGCACATAATAATTGCGCCGTTTGCAAACGGTGCATCTAAGCCCAACTAGGTTTTCCGAACGCTTTGTCTTTGCCATGTCTAGATTTTGTTACGAATGAAATGAGTTAGAAAATCTTACATCCCGCCAACGGCGGGATAGCCGTTGATAAATTATCCGCAAACCAATTTCTTAAATGCTTCCCCTGATTTAAAACGCTTTATCTGCCTTTCTCTCGCCCTTGCTTCTTCGTAGAAAGCATACTCTTCTATTTTGATAATTTCAAGGGGTATCTGATTTCGCAATGATTTCGTCCTGCCGGCATTATGCTCGACGAGGCGGCGCATGGGATCGTTGCTAAATTCCGTGTAATACTTGCCGGTCTTTTTCGATTGCAAGATGTAAACGAAATACACTTACGGGTTAAAGGATGTATATTGCCCCGCCGCTGGCGGGACACTTGATTTTGCAACACTCGACTACTCGTTAACAAAATCTAAGTGAGCCGTTGGCCGGAATTGAACCGGCGACCTACTCCTTCGCTTCCACCTCCCGTTCAGGGGTACGCCCGGGAGGGCTAGACTGTATATTCTCCCCCGTTGTTAGTCGAGGGGTCCCTTGTCAGTCGTTCGGGTCCCGCCTTGGCGGGGCCACGGTCTCGGCCTTGTACCGGCTATTAACCGTTATTCGGGATTCACTCCGACGTTTCCGTCGGAGTGGGCAGGGGGTTGCGCCCCACCATGGAGTTGCTCTACCAACTGAGCTACAACGGCGCGAACTTTGCAACGAGCAAAGCGAGTTCGGCAAAGTTCAGCGTCCCGCCAACGGCGGAACTACGAACTCCTATATACCTTATCCTTTTGCGAAATATTTTTCAAGCGCGCGGAAGTAGTCGCTGTTTTCTATAATTTCCAAATAATTCTTTATGTTCACCCAGCGATACCTGTCATGCTCCTCGCTCAAGCGCACTTCTCCGGAGAGATACTTGCACCTGAACCCCACAAGGAACACGTGCTTTCCTGCATTACGATGGTGCGGCGGGAAAATATTGTCCCATGTTATAAATGGATCGCCCACTTCAATTGCCAGCCCCGTTTCTTCTCGCACTTCGCGTTTAAGCGATTCCAGGAAATCCGTTTCTCCTTCTTGAATTTTTCCGCCGGGGAAATCGAGTCCCTCTATGGGATCATTCAAAATCAACACCTCGCCGTTTTTTTCTACGAATGCCTTTTGCCCAACATAGAATAATTTATCTTCTTTGGCCATGATTTTTGCCGTTATTCCCCGCCGATGGCGGAGCCTAACAATTTCTAAATTCATAAATTCATTAAGAAATTGTAACGGGAGCCACCTCCCGGATTCGAACCGGGGACCTTCACTTTACAAAAGTGCCGCTCTGCCAGCTGAGCTAAGGTGGCAATACTCCATCACTAATCTACCCAAAAACAAGGATTATGTAAACTCTCCCTCTACGCGTTGCGAGGCGCAGAGAAAACGCCTACAATGGAGGCGTAATATGCTTAAAACCAAATTCGTACATCTTCATACTCACTCGCACTATTCCCTCCTGGACGGCCTTGCGAAGATAGACGACCTTATCGTGCGGGCGAAGGAGCTCGGGATGGACGCGATGGCCTTGACCGACCACGGGGTGCTTTATGGCGCAGTGGAATTTTATAAAAAGGCGCTTAAGGCGGGCGTGAAGCCCATCCTCGGCGTGGAAACCTATGTCGCCCCGCGCGACCGGTTCAGCAAAGAAGCGGGAGAGCGGTATTATCATCTCATTCTCCTTGCGGAGAACAACACGGGATGGCAGAACCTCATTAAGCTCGTCACGAAAGCGCACCTTGAAGGATATTATTATAAACCCCGGATTGATAAAGACCTTTTGCGCGAATATCACGAAGGGCTTATCGGGCTCTCCGCGTGCATGACGGGCGAAGTGAACCGCGCGCTTCTCGCCGACCGCACCGATGACGCGGAGCGGATCGCGCTTGAATATGAATCCATTCTCGGAAAAGGAAATTTTTTTCTTGAGATCGGGTACCATCCTAACATCAAAGAAGCGGAAGGGTTGAACGAAAAGATCGTCGCGCTTTCGCGGAAAATCGGCTTGCCGCTCGCGGCGACGCAGGACATTCATTATGCGCTCAAAGAAGATGCGGAGTTCCACGATGTGCTTCTCGCAGTGCAGACCGGAAGCAAGCTTACCGACGATGACCGCCTCTCGCTCAAAGAGGACGACTTTTCGGTCACTTCGCCCGAGGAAATGGCGGAGCGGTTTGCGGATATTCCCGAAGCGGTCTCGAACACCGTAAAGATCGCCGAACGGTGCAATGTGAAGCTTGAGCTGGGAAAAATCCTTCTCCCTCACTTTGAGAAGCCCGACGGCAAGAGCGCGAATCAATATCTGCAGGAACTCGTGGAAGAGCGCATCGGCACGCGCTTCTCCAAAAAAGAACAAACGAAAGAGGTGCGCGACCGGCTGGAATACGAGCTCG
>MHLB01000065.1:6464-6913 GCA_001818895.1 Candidatus Liptonbacteria bacterium RIFCSPLOWO2_01_FULL_53_13 | reverse complement strand
TAAATAAATATGGAAGTCCCCGCCCGATAATCGGGCTCCGGAAGCGCTCCGAGACCGGATGGCTTCGGGTGAGTTGCGGTAAGCCAAGAGTATTCGTCCTCCGGTTTGCGGTTGAACCCCGGCGCGGCGGGCTGGACAGAGCTCTGGAGCGAGTTTACCGACACCGCAAGCCATTCGATGCCTTGTGTTTTCGGATTTCCCCTTGACGACCACCACGATTCTGCGAGCGTGCCGAGCTCATAGCGCGGAGAACCCCCGCCGAAATAATCAACGGCGATTTTTTCTATCGGTTTTTCCCAATTACCATTTACCATTTGCCAATTACCGCCCTTGCGCTCCTCTGCCCATTCTTTAAGCGCGAGCAAGTCCTGCCCCCAGTCGTAATTTGAATCCGTGACGTAGCGGTAACCGCCGGACGTACCGCCGCCCAACTGATTGAAATAGGAAAG
>MHLB01000065.1:5219-6435 GCA_001818895.1 Candidatus Liptonbacteria bacterium RIFCSPLOWO2_01_FULL_53_13 | reverse complement strand
CTCCGAACCATACCACGAGAAGCGCGAGGAGCGCGAGCTTTCCCGTCCGCGCGCCCGCGGCTTTCGCGAGGTTGAAAAATCTGGTAAGCGCGCCTGCCTCATCAAAGCCGAGCAGAGGCGGGCCATGCACCCAGTTTTTCCAAAAATGCGTTGCAAGAATATAGATGAACGGGAATGTAGGGAACAGATGCCGCACGCCGATATTCAGCGGGCTTTTCATGCTGTAGCTCCAGTAGAACACCGTGAACACGCACATTGCGAAAAGAGCAAAATGCGTGCGGATATAGTCAAGCAATCTTCCCCACGTTCCGCGCCACTTTCTCAAGATACCGGCGAGCGCTCCGAGAAGCGCGAGAGAGACGAAGATAAGCACCGGCAAGGGTTCCTTAAGCGCATAAACGATCGGGAAATATGCGCGCGAACCCGCTGCGGAGACCTCGCCCATGAAATAACTGGTATTGCCTCCGGACGAGCGCTGGATGACCATAAGCACCCCGAGCGCGTATTCGGCGAATGGCCTCGTGAGCGGATAGCGGGATGCGGCAATCGTCGCGTCGGCAAGACAGCGCACCGGCGCGCAGGACGCGCCTGCGGGAGTGGTACCGCCCGCAAATGAAGCGAGCGTGGAGACAGTCTCGTTCGTCTGCCTCTCCAGAGGATAATTTATTGTGAAAAGCGCGTAGAGCGGATACACCACAAGGAGATAACCGATAGCGAATATGAAGACGAGAGACCGCGCATAGCGGAGCCCGCGGATGCTGAAACGGGCAAGCCGTTTCGCCGCGTCGGTGCCGTACCAGTCCCTTGCGATTTCCGAAAAAAGGTATGCGGCGGCAAGGACTATGAAAAAGGGGATAAGGAGCACCGCGGAGAATTTAAATGCCTGCGCCACGCCGAACGCGAGTCCGGCCAGGAACAAATTGCGGCGCGAGGAATGAAGGAAAAATTCAACGAAACGCCATGTCGCAAGAACGATGCCGAATGCCGCGCCGATATCGGTCGTCACATAGTGCCCGTGCGCGAGAGTTTGCGGAGACCATGCGAAAAGAAGCGTAGGCAGTAATGCCCACCATCGCCCCAATAATCTTGCGGACCAAACATAGATAACGAGCGCGAGAAGCAGAGTGAGCAAGATCGGGCCGATGCGGGAGACGCGGACGATAAGGTTGCCATCGTTCCCCGATTCATACAAAAACTTCGCGCCCATATCCCACTG
>MHLB01000065.1:3599-5194 GCA_001818895.1 Candidatus Liptonbacteria bacterium RIFCSPLOWO2_01_FULL_53_13 | reverse complement strand
CGGATGTCGGTGGGAAAGTTAAGCTTGAGCGCGAGGAGAGGAAGCGCGGCAAGCGCCTTCACGAGCGGAGGATGTTCGGGGTTCAGGCGGTAATCAAAATAGCGGACATACCCGTATCCCGCGGGAATGTGCGCCAGTTCGTCCATAACCGCCGATTCTTTGAACGAGGATATGGTGAGGAACGCGCACGAAACGCCCAAAATGGCGATAAGAAAGATACGGGGCGCGAGATGTTCTTTTGTGAGCATCATGACAGTTACTGTATGCAAGTATACCACAGATGGTCTAGAATAGAATAATCTTATATGCAGACAACGGACAAAAAGAACATATCGGAAAAAGTGACGGACGTGGTGCGCCCGCATGAGCGGGAGGGCGGACAGCGCGCGCATGAGTATGCGCCGCCCGCAAGCGAAGAGACCATGCGCACCTTCGCTCCGCGCGGCATCCGCGGAGGCATCCGCCAGGGAAAAGTTCCGTTCGCGAAACTCGCCTCGGTTTTTTTCCTGCTCTCCGCGATCATCATCGGAATTGCGCTTTACCGCGAATATCGCGCGAGTGAAGCGATGCTCGGCTCGCTTGCGGGCCAAGGAGAAGCATTGAACCGCTTCGCAGCGCCGCGCGGAGAGGAGATGCGCGCGGGCGAAACAGGCGCCGCACCGGCACAGGAAAAACCGTTACTTGATTTTACAAATATCAACGCGACCTTTTCCGTTTTGAAGAATGCAGGGAAAGCATACGGAGATTTTCAGGCGCTTTCTCAAAGCGCGGCGGGATTTTATACGGACGCGTTGCGGTTTGCCTCCGATGCGCCGGAGGCGCTGCTCGGCCGGGACGGCGAAGGATTATTGCCCGGAGTAAAAGAATTGCAGGCATCGCTTGCGCGCGTGCTTGGGGCGAGCGAAGCGTTCCGCCCGCATACCGCGGGCTCGCTCGCCTCGTTCATCCCCGTGAGCCGGGAATCGTATCTCGGCATGGAAGCCGAGGCGCGCCGTCTTAAAGCGTTTCTTGACGAACTCGCGGTGTGGATGGATACGGACGAAGTCCGCCACGTCGCGGTTTTTTTTGAGAATCCCGCGGAGCTCCGCCCAGGCGGCGGATTTTTGGGAAGCTACGCGGACGTGGCGATGAAAAAAGGAAAAATAATGCAGATTGACATACACGATGTGAACGATGCCGACCGCTTGCTTGAGGAGACCATCATCCCCCCGAAACCCCTGCAGGCAATCACGGGACGGTGGCGCGCCGCGGACGCAAACTGGTTTTTTGACTTTCCCGCATCCGCAAAGAAGTCACTCCAATTTTTGGAGAGCTCCCGGCTTTACCAAGGGCCGCATGCCACATTTGATATGGCGATAGGGATTTCCGGAAAAGTTTTGGAAGACACCATTGACGCGGTAGGAGGCGTCACGCTTGCGGACGGAACCGTATTGAAAAAAGGCAATGTGATGAGCGTGCTTCAGTCGCGCGTGCAGGAGGGGCAAGAAACGCGCGCGGCGTATCCGAAAGAAGTGCTTAAGGAACTTTCGGCGCTCCTTACCGAAAAAATGCGGTCGCTTTCCGACGATGCGCGCGGGACGTTGCTTGCGCGGGGA
>MHLB01000065.1:0-3539 GCA_001818895.1 Candidatus Liptonbacteria bacterium RIFCSPLOWO2_01_FULL_53_13 | reverse complement strand
TTCGGCGCCACGGGGAGCGCGTTCCGGATACCGGAGCGGTTTATGGGGGACTATCTCGCGCTCGCGTCGGCGAATATTGGCGGAGGAAAAAGCGATTTCTATATGAAAACCAAGGTCACGCTGGAGAGCCAGATCCTTGAAGAGGGCAAGGTGGAAAATCGCTTGACCCTCACCCGCACCCACGCCGCGCCTCAAGGGTCATCGTGGTGGTACCGCGAAACAAACCGCGCGTATCTCCAGATAAATACGCCGCCCTCGGCACAGCTTACCTACGCGTCGGGAGGAAGCGTGAGAAAAATCACGCCGAAAATCAATTATATAAAAGAAGGATACACAGAGGACGAAGATGTGGTGCGGGTGGAAAGAACCGCGAAGGAAGACGCGCAATATCCGGAAGTGAGCACGCTCCGGGACGGAGAGAAAAATATATTCGCCACATGGAGCAATGTGCCCGCCGGAGCGAGCAGGCAGGTATCGTTCGCATACACGGAGCGTCTCACGGCAGTCCCGCAGGAAGGAGTTCTCTACCAGTTTGTGTTTGACAAGCAGTCCGGCGCGAACGCGGAATACCACTTTGAGATCCATGCGCCCATCGGATACGTGTTCGCGGAAACGAATTCGCCCATGTACGAGTATGACAGCGCAAGTCCGTCGGGGCGAGTAGTGATTCCCCTTACCTTTTCCAAAATCAAGGAAATCCGTTAAGATAGCTGTCCATGCGCGAACATATCAGAAATTTCGTTATTATTGCCCACGTAGACCACGGCAAATCCACGCTTGCGGACCGGATGCTTGAGCTCACCGGGACCGTTGATGCGCGGCATATGAAACCGCAGTATCTTGACCAGCTTGACCTTGAACGCGAGCGGGGCATCACAATTAAGATGGCCCCAGTGCGGATGCACTGGAGGCCATCTCGCGGATTCGCGCGGATAGGAAATACCGCGGATGAACGCGGATTGGGGGCGCCGCCGATTGATGCAGATAATGCTTCAGGAAAGCTGTTATACGAAGAGCTCACGTATAAAATAAGAAGAGCATTGTTTAATGTTTTTAACTTTTTAGGACCAGGGCACAAAGAGTTAGTGTATCAAAACTCCTTAGCGGTGGAGTTTAGAAAAGAAAACATTTTATTTGAAAGAGAAAAAAGAATTGATGTAGTGTACGAGGGCACAAAAGTCGGGTTATATCAGCCGGATTTTGTGGTAGAAGGAAAGGTTATCGTGGAGCTTAAATCTCTTCCATTTCTTGGTGATCCTCCGAAAAAGCAAACTCGTTATTATCTGAAGGGCTCGGAATACAAACTGGCGCTCCTCGTAAACTTCGGAGGAAAGAATTTGGAGATAGAGCGTATTATCTATGATTCCATCCGCGAAAATCCGTCTTCCAATCCGCATAAATCTGCGAACTCATATTCCATCCGCGAGAATCAGCGTGTTGATCAGCGAGAATCCGCGCAGGTTGAATACGAATTCAACCTGATTGATACGCCGGGGCACAGCGACTTTCAATATGAAGTGTCGCGCGCGCTTCACGCCGTGGAAGGCGCGGTGCTTTTGGTTGATGTCACGAAAGGCATTCAGGCGCAGACTTTGGCGAACTACCGGAACGCGGTCAAAGCGGGGCTCACCATCATTGGCGCGGTGAATAAAATCGACCTTCTTGAATCGCGGATTGGCGCGGATGGTAAGCTGATATTCGCGGATGAAAAGGCGCAAAGATGCGTACAAGATTTAGCGAATCTCATTAGAGTTCAACCAGAGGAAATTTTTCAGGTTTCTGGTAAAACCGGCGCGGGAGTAATCGAGCTTTTAGATGCGATAGTAGAAAGAGTGCCTCCTCCAGGCACTGCGGATATGCCCAGCAGGGCATTGATATTTGACTCGCTCTACGACGACCACAAAGGGATCCTTGCCTACGTGAGAGTTTTCTCGGGCGAGTTCCGCGCGGGGGATGAGGTGTCACTCGCCCAAGGAGGGACGAAGTTCAAGATCAAGGAGGTGGGATATTTCGCACCCCAACATACGCCTACGGACGCGCTCCGTGCCGGCGGAACCGGCTATATCGCAACAGGGTTCAAGGAGCCGAAACTTGTGAAAATCGGCGATACAATTATACGCGCGGATATACGCAGATTTTCATCGCAGATCAACGCAGATGGTATCCGCGAGAATCCGCGTGTCAATCCGCGAGAATCCGCGATAGCCATCCCGGGCTATCAGGAAGCGACACCCGTGGTGTTCATTTCTTTTTACCCCGACGGCAAGACCAAGTTTGACGATTTGAAGAGAGGATTTGAGCGGCTTCAACTTACGGACGCCGCGCTTTCTTTCGAGCCGGACTCAAACGAGGCGCTCGGGAGGGGACTCAAGGTGGGATTTTTGGGACAGCTCCATTTTGAGATCACCGCGAGCCGCCTTGCGCGGGAATTCAACGCGGCATTTATCACGAGTTTTCCGTCCATTGCGTACCGCGTAGGAGAAAAAGGAACATTCCGTATCGTGAAGGATGCGCATGAATTTCCCGCGAGTCCGGACGAGGTGTACCAGCCGATGATCAAGATGGAGATACTTTTTCCCGCCGAGTATATGAGCGCGGTGATGGGATTAAAAAATTTATTCTACCTGGATATCCAAACCATCGAAACGATAGGCGACAATTCGGTGGTCGGTGCGCGGATGCCGCTTTCGGAATTGATCCGCGATTTTGACGATCAGCTCAAATCGGGATCGGCGGGGTACGCCTCATTCAGTTACGAGTTGGACGGAGAGGACAAAGCCGATGTGAAAAAACTTGAAATACTCGTGGCCGAAGAAGTGGTGCCCGCGCTTACGCGCATCGTGGCGAACCGCGACGTGGAGTATGAAGCGCGCAAAACCGTGGAACGGCTCAAGGAACTTTTGGACCGCCAGCAATTCTCACAGGCGATCCAGGCGAGAGTGGACGGGCGGATTTTGGCGCGCGAGACCATCCCCGCGATGAAGAAAGCATTGGGCGATTTCGGCAAGAATGGAGGCGACCGCACGCGCAAGATGAAACTTTGGAAAAAACAGGAGCGCGGCAAGGAGCGCCTGGAATCCTCCGCGCGCGCGCGCGTCAACCTGCCGGTGGAGGTATTCCGCGAGATACTTAAAAAGTAATCGCTAACCTGCCCGGATGACCATTCGGTCGGGCGGGTATCGCGAATGTAGCAAATAACGCAAATGGAAACGGCTCAACGGCTGTTGAGCCGTTCAGCCAAAACCGCGGGGGTTGACATCGCCTTTTTCATTTGCCTACTATGATGCATCATAGTACCATGGTATATGGTATAATTGAAACGTTCATTCAAATATTCTTTCAGTTATTCTTCCATCATGAAAATTCCTTTGCCAAAAGTTGAGGACTTCGAAACGAGAAAACAGTGGGAAGAAGCGGCGTGGCGGGAGTTTGTAGCGTGGTGCGTAAAAAGCGATCCGAAGCTCGTGCGCATTCTTCTTGATTCAATAATGAGTCCTTCCGAGCGTTGTCGTATCGTGAAGCGCGCCATTGCAGTGGAT
>MHLB01000064.1:12717-26936 GCA_001818895.1 Candidatus Liptonbacteria bacterium RIFCSPLOWO2_01_FULL_53_13 | reverse complement strand
GGGTGGCACGTTGGCGTGAGTGAGATTTTCAGGTCGTTTGATCCGACATTCAAGGAAGAGCGCGTCCACATGCATCAGAACCGGTTTTTTCGCAAATATGGCAAAGAATGCAAAGATAAAGTATCGGCATTCGCCGCTCAATATGAGCGGGATCATGTCACCGGGTTTGCGGTGGATGAGGATGTTCTGAAAATCATTCGCGAAGCGATAAACTGCAAGCTATACGTATGGTCTTCCAATACGAAGAAGACGGTCGAAGAACAGCTCAAAAAACTGAACGTATTCCATATGTTTGATAAAATTATCACGAGCGACGACGTTTTCTATATTAAACCCGATCCCGAAGGATTCTCTCTTGTCGCGGATAGCACCCCTCTTAACCGCTATGTATTCTTCGGAGATAGCGCGTGCGACAAAGAGGCGGCGGCGAATGTGGGGATAGATTATATTGACGTGAAGGATCTGTAGCTTGCGTAACCTGTGAATAACTCACCGGTTTTTTTGATTTAATCCTTATAAATCAAGGGTATTTTTGGTTTTCTTATCGTATTTGACGCAGAGTTCAGGTGGGGTAAGATTAAGACCAAGTGGGGAGTTGTGGATAACTGTGGGGATAAGTGACCATTTCTGTGCAGAACTAAATGAGAGTATAGGGTGTAGCCAGTAGGGTGTAGGGCAAAGAGTCCTAAACCCTAAACCCTAAACCCTAAACCCTAAACCCTAAACCCTAAACCCTAAACCCTAAACCATGCTACTCGGAGAATACCATCACAATCTGGACACCAAAGGTCGAATGGCGCTTCCGGCGAAGTTCCGCGACAAAATATCCGCCGGCGCCATCATCACGCGCGGACTTGATAGATGTCTTTTCGTATTCGCGCCCGCCGAGTGGCAGGTGCTTGCGGAGAAACTTATCGCATTGCCCTTGGCGCAGGCGAACTCGCGCGCATTCGTGCGGCTCATGCTCGCGGGCGCCTCGGACGTGGAGCTTGACGCGCAGGGAAGAATCCTCATTCCGGACTACTTGCGGAAGTATGCGGGACTCAAGAAAGAAGTGGTCGTTGCGGGACTCTATAACCGCGCGGAGGTGTGGGACAAAGAAGAATGGGCGCGCTACAAAGAAAAAACCGAAGGCGCGTCGGATGAGATCGCGGAGAAACTTTCCGAATTAGGAATCTAATTCAGGAATGACTAATGCCGAATTTCTAATTGACCTAATTAAAGACAATCTGGATTCCCGCCTTCTCGCCTCGCTGGAGCTTCGGCGTAGCGGGCGCGGGAATGACAAAGAGGGAAAGGTGATTATTTAGAAATTAGACATTAGGAATTAGACATTGTTATGCATACTCCGGTTCTTTTACATGAAGTTTTAGAAGCGCTTGACCCCAGGCCGGGAGAATTTTTCATAGACGGCACGATTGACGGCGGGGGACATGCGAGAGAGATACTTTCGCGCATAGGGGAAAAGGGGAAACTGCTCGGCGTGGACTGGGACGAGGGAATGATACGCGCGCGGAGGGAAGAATGGAAAGGAAAGAAGAATGTCGCGCTCACGTGCGGAAATTATGCGGAGATTCCGAAAATAATGAAGGCCGCTTTCGCGAAACGCTCCGGCGTGCCGAAGGCGGATGGACTGCTCCTTGACCTCGGGTTTTCCTCGGAACAGATCGCATCGTCAGGTAGGGGGTTCAGCTTTATGCGCAACGAGCCGCTCCTTATGACCTACTCCGACTCGCGCGTACCGGTTCGCGAACTCATCGCCGGGATGCGCGCAGACGAACTTGAGAGAGTCATCCGGGAATTCGGGGGAGAGCGCATGGCGGGAAGAATTGCGCGGGCGGTAAAAGAACGCGGACGGAAGAAGCGGATTCTGACGACGGGCGAACTTGCAGAGGCCGTACGGAACGCAGTGCCCAAAGGATACGAACGCGGAAGAATTGACCCGGCAACGAGAACATTCCAGGCGTTGCGGATATACGCGAACGGGGAACTGGAAAACCTGGAGACACTGCTCGGGGCGATTCCGGAAATCATGAATCAAGGAGGACGCGTCGCCATCATCACCTTCCACTCGCTTGAGGACAGGATCGTGAAGACACATTTTAAAAAACTTGCACAGGAAGGAACGGTTGAACTTATTACCAAAAAGCCCATCGTACCCGCCCGGGAAGAAATTTTGCAAAATCCAAGAAGCAGAACGGCGAAATTAAGAACAGCCAGAATGACCAATTTCTAATTACTAGTGCCTAATAAATGCCAAAATGTTTCAATATCCAAATTGATTATTTAGAAATTAGATATTAGTCATTAGACATTTACCAAACCTATGACCATCCTCCAACCCCACAAACAGATCCCGCTTATCAACTACGTGCTCGGCGCGCTTATTCTCGCCGTGTTCGCGGGCGCCCTTTCGCTCGTATATTCCTATAACGGGCTGGTGGACGCGGAGCACCGCGTCGCCAAGTTGAAAAGCGACGCGCAGGACATTGAAACGGAAAGCGCGCTCGTGCGCGACAAGATATTCGCGCTTATGGGCTCGGCGCAGCTTGAATCGCTCGCGGCGGAACATGCATTGGTAAAAGACAAGTCGCCAAAATATCTCACCTTAGACGCACAATGGTCTCTCGCCTCTCGCTAGTGATGTTCGGGTTCGCGCTCGCCTATAGCGGGCTCGTGTTCCATTTATACGGACTCCAACTCACCAAAGGCGAGTATTATTTTGCCCAGGCGGCGTCGCAGGCGGTGCTTGATGCGCCGCGCGGACTGATTTATTTCGTTGATAAAACGGGAACGCGCGTACCCGCCGTGTCCAACAAGGAATTCCCGCAGATCTACGCGGTGCCGAAGGCGATCGAGGATGTTCAGGAAACCGTGCAGGCACTCTCGGGCATTTTGGGATTGCCTCCGGAAGACCTGGAAAAAAAGCTTTCCAAAAAAGACAGTACCTATGAGCTTCTGGAAAAGAAAACATCGTTTGAAATCGCCGGGCGCGTGGGGGATTTGAAAATGAAAGGCGTATACGTGGACGCCGCGTCGGACCGATTTTATCCCTTCGGCAGGATTGCGGCGCATGTGCTCGGGTACGTAGGGCCGAACAAGAACGATCTGTCCGAAGGCGGACATTACGGGCTTGAGGAATATTATCAAGCGGAACTTGCCGGAAAAAAGGGTTCGCAGGAAGGGGGGAAAGTGGTGCCTCCCGAAGCGGGGGAAAACATCGTGCTTACCATTGACACGAATATCCAGGCGGAGGCGGAAAAGATCCTTGCGCAGGCGCTTGCCGACCACCGCGCGAAAGGAGGGAGCGTGATCGTGGAAGACCCGAAAACGGGAAAAATTCTCGCGATGGGAAGCGTGCCGAACTTTGACCCGAACGCGTACAGCGACGCCCGCATCGCGGACTTCCTGAACCCCGCGACCCAAAAAGTGTACGAGCCGGGCTCGGTATTCAAGGTGATCACCATGGCGGCGGGGATTGACGCGGGGAAAATTACGCCCGACACGAAATTTTACGATACCGGGTCGCTGAAGCTGAACGGAAAGGAGATCAAAAACTGGGACTTGAAGGCGCACGGGACGGTGACGATGACGCAGGTCATAGAGAAATCCCTGAACACCGGCGCGGCGTTCGCCCAGCGGCAGACGGGAGACGCCATATTCAGATCGTACGTGGCGAAATTCGGATTCGGCGAGAAGACGGGAATTGATGCGCCCGGAGAGGTGAGCGGAAACGTGCGGGTGATGGAGAAAAAAGACGCTCCGCCCATCGCATTCGCGGCGGCGTCGTTCGGACAGGGAATATCCGTGACGCCGTTGGGGATCATAAACGCCATCGCGGCGATCGCGAACGGAGGGACGCTTATGCGCCCCTACGTGAACAGCGAGCTGGGGCAGAAAGAAATACGCCGCGTGATAAGCGCCGATACGGCGCGGGCGGTTACTGGCATGATGACCTCCGCGGTTGACAAGGCGGAAGTGGCGAAGATAAAAGGATATGCGATTGCGGGAAAAACAGGGACCGCGCAGGTGCCGGATTTTGTGCGCGGCGGGTACACCGAGCAGGTGAACCACACCTATATAGGGTTCGGACCTACGAGCAATCCGCGCTTCATCATCTTGCTGAAACTGAACGAGCCGGAAGGTGCACCGCTCGCGGGAACGACCGTGGTGCCCGCATTCCGCGACCTCGCGCAGTTCATTCTTAATTATTATAATGTGGCGCCGGACAGGGCAGAGTAATCACGAATATCGCGAATGTAGCAAAATAACGCAAATAGAATCAGCATTACCAATTAACCCATTAGCGATATTTGCTAAATTCGCATTGTTCGCGACTACTCATTATGAAAAGAAAATTAATTTCACTTCTTCAGCATACGCTTAAGCAACTCGCCCGATTGACCATCTGGCGTTTTCGTCCCGGGATCATCGGGGTGACGGGAAGCGTCGGCAAGACCTCCGCGAAAATGGCGGTTGCCGCGGTAGTAGGCGCGGAACGCCACGTGCGGTGGGCGAAGGGGAACGCGAACAACGAGCTCGGGCTTCCGCTTGCTATTTTGGGCGACTGGAGCGACGGGGAATGGCGGCTTGTGAGCCGGGACCAGGAAGCGGGCAAGAAGCTCGCACGGAAATTCTTGTTTTGGGTGAAGGTTATCGCGCTGTCGTCCTTCCGGATCATCGCGGGACGGAGAGCGCAGTATCCGGAAATTCTCGTGCTTGAATACGGCGCGGACCGGCCGGGGGACCTGCGCGAACTGCTTTCCATCGCGCGCCCGAACGTGAGCGTGATCACCGCGGTGGGGGAGATTCCCGTACACGTGGAGTTTTACGCAGGGGCGGAAGAAGTGGCGCGAGAGAAGGCGCGGCTCATAGAATGCCTGCCCTCGGCATCATTCGCGATCTTGAATGCCGACGACAAGAGCGTGATGAAGGTCGCGGACCGCACGCGGGCGCACGTGATGACCTACGGGTTCGGAGAAGACGCGGAAGTGCGCATCACAGGGTTTGAGCATCGCGTTCAGGGCGACCGGCCGGTGGGAATATTCTTCAAGCTTGAATACGGAGGAAGCTTTGTGCCGGTGCGGATAGAAGGAGTGCTTGGCGAATCAAACGCGTATGCGGCCGCCGCGGCCGCGTGCACCGGTTTGATTTTCGGGATGAATCTCGTTAGTATCTCCGAGGCGCTTTCCCTCTACCGCCCCGCGCACAGCAGAATGGAGCTTGTGGAAGGCATAAAAGAAAGCTTGATAATAGATGATGCGTATAATGCGAGCCTGCTTTCCATGCAAGCGGCGCTCCGTGCGCTGCGCGACTTGCCGGGGAAGCGGAAAATCGCGGTGTTGGGCGATATGCTTGAGCTTGGCGCCTACGCGACGGACGCGCACGAACGCATCGGAAAACTGGTGCCGAAGAGCGCGGACGCGCTTATCGCGATAGGACCGAGGGCGAAATTCATCGCGGAGGCGGCGCGCGACGCAGGGATGCAGAAGCGCGCCATCCGCACCTTTGACACGGCGGACGACGCCAAGGGCGAAGTGCGCGATCTGGTAAAGAAAGGGGATTTGGTGCTCGTCAAAGCGTCGCGGGGCATGCATCTTGAGATTGTGGTAGAGGAAATCAGCCAGCCGAAGGAGCTACGGGCAGTAATCGCGAATAGCGCGAATATAGCGAAATAACGCGAATAGTAGAGATCAGAGTGATTTAAACGGGACAGGCATATGGTTTCTCTCCGGCGATAAAATGAGATACTATGATATCTGAACGGCTCCATCGTCTAGTGGCCTAGGACACTGCGTTCTCATCGCAGGAACAGGGGTTCGATTCCCCTTGGAGCTACGGAAAAAAGGTGATAAGTTTATAAGCGGCAGGTAAAATCCAAATTTCTCTCCAGCGCGGAGGCGTGCCAGAGCGGTCGAACGGGACTGTCTTGAAAACAGTTATACCGGAAACGGTATCGTAGGTTCGAATCCTACCGCCTCCGCCTTGTTCGTGAGTTTTCCTACGATAGAAAAGAAGAATCCCTGCCCGCCGGAGCTTTTCCACCAGAGGTGGACCCGCCTTTAGCAGAAGCGAGGGAGGGTCACCCCACCGCGTTCTGGTCGTTTTTAAAGAATATTGCACCTTCTCCGTTTCGGTTGTATAGTATGCCCATGGACATACTCACAGGGGTCATTTGGTTCGTGGTAGCGGTTCTTCTCGCGAGCATAAGGGTCGTGAAGGAATACGAGCGCGCCGTCATCTTTTTCCTCGGCCGGTTGCGGAACACCCGCGGGCCCGGCCTCATCCTCGTCATTCCGATTCTTGAACGGATGGTGCGCATCAGTTTCCGGACGGTGACCATGGACATTCCGTCGCAGAAAATCATTACGAAAGACAACGTATCCATTGACATCGCCGCCGTGGCGTACTATCGGGTCGTTCATCCGCAAAAAGCGGTTGTGGCGATTGAGAACGTATACCAAGCGGTGAACCAGATCAGCCAGACGACGGTGCGAAACGTGGTCGGGCAGTTTATGCTTGACCAGCTTCTCGCGCAGACTTCGGCCATCAACACGCAGATCAAGAATGTCATTGATGCGCATACGGAGCCGTGGGGCGTGGAGGTAAGCGTGGTTGAGATCAAGGACATCACGCTTCCCGATAATATGCAGCGCGCCATGGCGAAAGAGGCCGAAGCGGAGCGCGAACGGCGCGCGAAGATCGTAGCCGCCGAGGGCGAATTCCAGGCCGCCGAGAAACTCGGCCAGGCCGCCGACCTTATGGCGTTGCACCCCGTGGCGCTCCAGTTGCGCACACTACAGACCATGGCGGAGATCAGCGTGGAAAAGAACTCCACGATCATCTTTCCCGCGCAATTCATGACGACGGTGAAGGAGGCGTGGAAAATGATGAAAGAGGATACGCAAAAATGAAATAGGAAAATCAGCCCCCTGCGTACTTTTGTGGAAAAAAGAGAATGTTTTATAACAGGCTTTAATAATGAGAAGGGCTCTTGTTGTGGGTATGGGCGGTTTAAGGGGTGGATATGACGCAGGAGTAGTCGCTACGCTTTGCAGAGAATTAGGACCGGACTATTTTGATGCGGTTTTTGCTTCGTCGGTAGGGGTTTTCGCCGCAACGTTCTTTTTGGCAAATCAGCCGGATACGCTTGAAAGCACATGGCGAAATTTCGTTGACGGCAGGAAACTGGTAAACTTTTGGAACCCTCTTCGGCGCCGCGAGGTCCTTGATCTGGAATATCTCACCGGGATTTTTCAGAACGAGATTTCATTCTTGGACGTTGAAAAGGTTTTCAAGGTATCTGCGAGCCTGATGTATGCGCTCACCGAATATTCTTCTGGCAAGACGGTGTATCGCAAGCCGGACAGAGAGAATCTATTTGAATGCATGCAAGCCTCAGCCGCTCTTCCTTTTGCCCATCGTCCGGTGTCAATAGACAACGTTCGCTATGTCGATGGCGGACTATCTTGTCCTCTTCCCGTACACAAAGCCATCGAGGACGGTTATGACGAGATTATCGCCGTGTATAACAAACCGGAAGGATTTTATGTTGAGAAGCGGTTTAGATTTTTTCATCCCGTTGCGTCGTTATTCCTGCCCCCGTCCGTCGCCGGATTGCTTACCACATACGAGAGAAAAGTCCGAGAGATTGAGGAATTAATTTCATGCAACCGACACGTGACCGTCATCAGGCCGAAAACTCAGATTCCATTACGCTCAATCCTTGATACGAACAAAAAGAGAATACACGAAGCCATTGACATGGGGATAATTGATGCAAGGGACTTCGTAAGGTCCCGGGGCGGAACCGGGAGATAATGCTACCACCAGGCTCCATCTCACTTTCCAATTCACGCGAATTGGAAAGTGAAGGAAATAGCGTAGACGATATGGTATACTTATAGATATGAAACGGTGGGCGATCATTTTTAGAGCGCTTGCGAACGTGAATCGCTTGAAGATCGTCAAGTTGCTTTCTCAACGCGGGCGGCTCACGGTGACTGAGCTTTCAAACGAGCTTGATATTTCGCTCGGGGCCACTTCCAAACACCTGATTATGCTCCACAATCTTGACGTGCTTGAGCCCACCGGGAAAGACGGGCATGTCTACTACTCCCTGCGTACCCAGATACCAGCGGACACACAGAAAGCACTCAAAGTATTTTTATAATGTGCGCGTTTACTCCCCCTTTTTTCTTCTATTACAACTTTCCAATTCGCGCGAATTGGAAAGTTGTAGGGGTGAGATAGGGGTAAGGAGGATAACCCTCTTACCAATCTTCAATTTGTAGTAGAATAGAACAAAGATATGTCTCTCACCATTACCTACTTCGTCCACGGGACGACGACCGATAACGAGCGGGATATCGCGACCGGGCAGGCGCACGGGGAGCTTTCCGAACTCGGCAAGAAGCAGGCAAAAGAGCTCGGCAGGATGATTGCAAAGATGCGTTTTGACGCGGTTTTTTGTTCCGACCTGAAGCGCGCGGCGGACTCGGCAAAGCTGATGTTCGGGAAGAGATACGAGGTTATCCACGACCGCAGATTGCGCGAGTGCCACTACGGAACGTTTACCGGGCATCCGGATGCGGAATTTAAGCCCGAAATGCACAAATACATCACCAAACCGTTTCCGAAAGGCGAAAGCTACAAGGATGTGGAAAGACGCGTAGTGGACCTCCTCGCCTTTCTCAAAGAACATTACAAAGAAGGGCGCGTGGCAGTTGTCGGGCACCAAGCTCCGCAGTTGGCGCTTGAGGTGCTCACGAAAGGCAAGACATGGAAACGGGCGATGGACGAGGATTGGAGAAAAACGAAAGCGTGGCAATCCGGATGGGAGTATGTGGTAAAGTAGGACGATTATGGAACTTCAGGTCGGGGTAAAAATTTTCATTAAAAACCGCGAGGGGAAATATCTGCTCGTGAGGCGGTCGCCGGAGAAATATCCCGAAGTAGGGGCAACATGGGATATTGTCGGCGGGCGGATTGACCCAGGCACAACGCTTTTGGAGAATTTGGCGCGCGAAGTAAAGGAGGAAACAGGACTAGAGATCGTCGGGGAGCCAAAACTTATTGCCGCGCAGGATATATTGCGGATACCGGAAAAACACATCGTCCGGCTGACGTATGCGGGGAGCGCAAAAGGAGAGGTAAAACTCGGCGACGAGCATACGGAGCATGCGTGGCATACGATTAAGGAAATGAAAGAGATGCCGAATTTGGACAAATATGTTAGGGAGCTATTGGAGAAGGGAATTTTGTGACGTAAGGCAACGAAGCGAAAGAAAGGGTGAATATTTGCGCGAAAGGTAAAATCTGATACTATAGGCAAAGTAACTTGCCGATGTAGCTCCCGCCGTCGCCAAGGCTCTGGCGGGCAAGCAGTTGGTAGAGTCCGCCGGAGGCGGATTGCGATTTCTTAATGAATCAAAGATTCGTAGAAATCGGGAACAAGGCTTTCGCGGTGCCCCGTACCAACCGAGAATTAACAACTTCTTGCCGACCTAGCTCAATGGCAGAGCAATGCTTTCGTAAAGCAGAGGTTCGGGGTTCAACTCCCCGGGTCGGCTCACAAATAATACGGCAAGCAATTCTCGGTTTGGTAGCGGGGTAAAGCCAAGGTCCCCGGTTCAAGTCCGGGAGGTGGCTCACAAATGATACGGCAGGCAAAAAAGCATGGAGAACAAGAGAATCCAAATTTTATTGACGGGAGGGACTATTGATGCCCAGTGGGATGGGAAGCTTGATACCGCCGTGGTGAACGAGCACAGCGCGGTGCCCGATTACTTCAAGAAACTTATCCTTTATGCCGAGGTTGATTTTGCGGAAGTGTGTATGAAGGACAGCCGGAATCTGAAGCAGGAAGACATCAAAAAACTCCTTGAACTTGTTGAGAAAAGCCCTTATGACAAGATCATCATTACCCATGGTACCTATACGATGCCGGACACGGCGAAATATCTGAAGGCGAATCTTGTGAGGCGGGACCAAACCATCGTCTTGACCGGCTCAATGGTTCCTTTGAGCGGATTTTGGAATTCCGATGCGCCGTTCAATCTGGGGTATGCGGTGGCAAAGGTGGAGAGCTTACCACCGGGTATTTACTTGTGCATGAACGGAAGGACGTTTAACCCGGACGAAGTGGCGAAAAATCTTTCCGAGGGGAAGTATTACTCGGTGTTTGAACGGGAGCAGTGATGGGCTTTTGACCCGCGTTATGCTATAATTTTTGTATCGCAAAGCGCCGAAGTCGCGGCGCTTGAACGGAGAAAATAAAAAATACCATGGCAGACGTTGAAGATCATACAATCTACCAAAACCGTGAGACCGGGGGAAGCTATTATGTAACTTGCGTGGCAAGCCATCACAAAACAGGTGAGAGATGCGTGGTGTACCAGAAAGGCGGAAGAGGAGGAGAATATCTTTACCGTTCCTTGGATAGTTTTAGAGTGGCAGATGAAGAAGACGAAAAAGGAGAGTTTAAAAAAACCGGAACGTTTTAATTTAAGAAAAAGCATAATGGCAGAAGATTTTAAGCGCGAGCTTGAAGAACTGGATTCGGAAGCCCGCCGGTTGGGCGGGCGGCTTTGACGTAGAGAGCAAAAAGAAACGGATAGCCGAGCTTGAAGCCGCGATGGGCGATGCGGGTTTTTGGGCGAACCGCGCGCAGGCGGACGCTTCTATTAAGGAGCTTGGCGAGCTGAACGATATGGTGAGTCGGTATGACGCGGTGGTAACCGGCATTGAAGAGCTGCAGCACGCATTCTCGGAGGACAAGTTCTATGAAATAAAACGCGCATTCCGGGCGTTTGAACTTCAGGAACTTTTTCGCGGGAAGTACGACCGGCGCCCCGCGGTCATTTCCGTGTTTCCCGGCGCGGGAGGCGACGACGCGGAAGATTGGGCGCGGATGCTTTTCCAGATGTTTGAAAGATACGCCGGACGGCAGGAGTGGAAAACGCGCACGTTGGACGACAGCCCGAACCATCGCGTGCTGGAGATAAAAGGCGACTACGCCTATGGCTACTTGAAAGGAGAGATGGGCGTGCATCGGCTCGTGCGCATCTCGCCGTTCTCGGCGCAAAAACTGCGCCATACTTCTTTCGCGCTCGTGGAAGTGGTGCCCGACCTGCCGCAGGAAGACGCTTCAAAAATCCAGATTCCCGAGGGCGACCTCAAAACCGAATTCTCGCGCGCCGGGGGCCCCGGCGGGCAAAACGTGAATAAGGTGGAAACCGCGGTGCGGATTGTGCATATTCCCACCGGCCTCGTGGTCGCCTCCCGCGCCGAGCGTTCGCAGGCGCAGAACCGCGAACGGGCGCTTACGCTCTTAAAGGCGCGCCTTGTGCAACTTATGGAAGAAAACCACGTGGAAGCATTAAGCGCATTGCGCACAAAGGTGAAACCGGAGTGGGGGAATCAGATCCGCTCGTACGTGTTGAATCCCTACCAGATGGTCAAGGACCACAGGACGGAAGTAGAGACATCGCGGGTGGAGGATGTATTAAATGGCAACCTAGACGCTTTCATAGAGGCCGAGGTAGAGGGTTTGAAGAAATAACCCAAAGTGAGGTATAATAGGCATGTGAATTTCTAATGACTAATACCTAATTTCTAATTGAGTATTGAACAATCAAACGAAATTGGACATTTCTGCATTTTGACATTAATTAGACATTAGTAATTAGAAATTAGTCATTCGTTCTCACCCTTATGATTGCCTTCCAAAACGTCTGCAAAATATACAACAGCCATTCCACGGCGCTTGAGGATATTGATTTCCGCATCAATCCCGGAGAGATGGTGTCGCTCGTGGGGCGCTCGGGCGCGGGGAAGTCCACGCTTATTAAGCTTTTGATAGGCGAGGAGAAGCCGACCAAGGGGCGCATTTTCTTCGGGCAGTACGAGGTGAACAAGTTCCAAGACAAGGAATTGCCCGCGTTCCGTCGGCACATCGGCATCGTCTTCCAGGACTTCCGCCTGCTCCTAGCGAAAAACGCCTACGAGAACGTGGCGTTCGCGCTTGAAGTGGCGGGGCGCACGCAGAGCGAGATTGCCGAGCTCGTGCCGCAGGTGCTGGATATGGTAGGGCTCTCGGATAAAGTGAACAATTTTCCGCACGAGCTTTCGGGAGGAGAAAAACAGCGCGTGGCAATCGCGCGCGCGATGGTGCACCGGCCGGAAGTGATTATCGCGGATGAACCGACCGGAAACCTTGACCCGTTCCACAGCTGGGAAATCATCAATCTGCTGCAGAAGATCAATCAGCTGGGGACGACCGTCATCCTTGCCACGCACGAAAAGGACATTGTGAATGCGCTTGACCGGCGCGTCGTCACGCTTGACCACGGGCGCGTGATACGGGACGAGGAAAAGGGGAAGTATATTCTCGTGTAATGACTAAGCTCTAATTTCTAATGTCTAAAAAATACATTCCCCAAGGATTTCTTCCTGATTAGTCATTAGGAATTAGTAATTAGAAATTTTCTCAAACACTATGTTCACCATCTTTTCACGCATCGTCCACTACGGACTCAAGAATTTCTACCGCAACGGCTGGCCGTCGCTTGCCACGGTGGCTATCATGATAGTCTCGCTTCTTATGTTTTTCGGGCTCGTGATGTTCAACGTGGTGACGGGAGAGGCGAAAAATTCCATTCAGGATAAGATTGATGTGAGCGTATATTTCAAGACGAACGTTTCGGAAGACGAAATTCTGAACATCAAGCAGTCGCTTGAAACGCTTCCCGAGGTAAAGCCACCGGTGGAATACATCTCGCGCGACCGCGCGCTTGAGATATTCGCCGAGAGGCACCAGGACGACCCCATCATCACGCAAACCGTACGCGAACTGAACGTGAACCCCCTTGAGGCATCCTTGAACATCAAGGCGCACAGCCCCGAGGATTATCCGAAAATCGCAAACTATCTCAAGGAGCCGAACCTGGCGGAGAAATTCGACAAGGTGACGTATTTTGAAAATCAGAAGATCATAGACAAGCTCATCAGAGTCATCGGCATCATGAATCAGGGCGGGCTCTTGCTCACCATCTTTCTTGCGATCGTGGCGGGGCTCGTGGTCTTCAATACCATCCAACTTGCCATTTATTCCAACCGCGACGAGATTGTCATTATGCGCGCCGTCGGCGCATCCAATAACCTCGTGCGCGGGCCGTTCGTGGTGGAAGGGGTCGTTGCCGGAGTAATCGCGGCGGTCGCAAGTTTGGCTTTGGCCGCGCCTATCGTCTATTTCGTTTCTCCTTATCTCGGCGTCTTTATTCCGGGCCTGAACGTATTCAAATATTTTTATACCAATCTGCTCGCGCTCTTCCTGTATCAGCTTCTCTTCGGCGTGGCAATCGCGAGCTTTTCAAGCTTCGTGGCGGTGAGGAGATACCTTAGGAACTAGCCAATAGCCATTAGGACTTAGCCATTAGCCGAACGACGTCTTGAGACGCCGTTCTTTTTTAAACCGCTCAAGGGCGAGCGCGATAAGTTTGTCCACAAGCTTCGCCTGCGAGACGCCGCTTGCCTCCCACATTTTCGGATACATGCTGATATTCGTAAAGCCGGGAATGGTGTTCACTTCGTTCACGAGCACATCCCCGTTTTTCCTGAGGAAAAAGTCTACGCGCGCCATGCCTTCAAGATAAAGCGTTCTGAACGTGCGGACCGCAAGCTCCCGAATCTTTTTGGCCACGCGCGGAGGCAGGCGAGCGGGCATCTCCAGGCGGGCGCCCTCGGGGTCAAGATATTTCGCTTCGTAGGAATAAAATTCATGCTTCGGGATTACCTCGCCGGGCACGGAGGCAACGGGATTATCGTTCCCGAGTACCGAGCATTCAAGCTCCCGCCCCGTGACGCATTCCTCCATTAGTATTTTCCTGTCGTAGCGGAACGCGTCACGCACCGCGGGGAGGAATTCTTTTGCGCGCTTTACTTTATGAATGCCGACGGACGAGCCGAGGTTCGCCGGCTTTATGAACAGGGGAAGCCCTATTTCGCGTACGACTTTTTTGAAATCAAGGCGGGACGCCTCAACGTCGCGCACGGTGATGAATTTCGCGATGGGGATTCCCGCATCGCGCAAAAGGCGCTTCATCGCATCCTTGTCCATGCCGACCGCCGAGCCGAGCACTCCCGCGCCCACGAAAGGAATTCCTGCGAGCTTGAGGAGCCCCTGCACGGTGCCGTCTTCGCCGAACGTGCCGTGGAGC
>MHLB01000064.1:443-12707 GCA_001818895.1 Candidatus Liptonbacteria bacterium RIFCSPLOWO2_01_FULL_53_13 | reverse complement strand
AGTTGCGGCAATCGTGTCATGCGCGGACCCCGAGGCGATCTCCGGTAAAAGCTTGTCTTTCGCGCGCGCAAGAAAATTCCGGTTGCCGAAACGCCAGCGGCCCTGCTTGTCAATGCCGATAAGCGTCACCTCGTATTTCTTTTTATCCAGCGCGTCGTAGATATTTTTTGCGGAATGGATGGATACCTCATGCTCGGCGGATTTTCCTCCGAAAATCAGCCCCACGCGCAGTTTTCTTTTTTGGCGTTTCATGAACGGGATTTTACACGCGTATCGGGACTTATTCAAGCGCCGGCAGAAAGAGCGGGCCGTAGGTCTGGAGCACCGTTGTTCCCTCGCGGGCAGCCATTTTGTAATAGAACGCCCGGTCCAGCGTGTTATCAATAAGGCGGATGAGGTATGACGTGTGCGGCCCCGTCTGGCGCAGGAGTTCGCTCCACGGGCCGGTTTCGGAAGACGAGCGATACACGATGGCAAGCGTGGTACTTGCGGGGATTCCCTGCCAGCCGATCTCAATGTTCTTGTTCACATGCTCCACCCAGAAACTTGCCGCCGGTTCTGCAGAGCCGTATCCGGAAATAGTCCCGTTCGGCGCGTAATAAATGGCCTGGCCGGGCGTCCCCGGCTGTGCCTGCGCCGGGGTGGTCTGTGGTGCGGACGACGATGAAGCGGGCGATGCCGGCGAAGAAGTGCTCCCCGGAGAGAGAATCGGAATAATCATGGAAGGCGGTTCGTTGCCCGTAGGGGTGGAGGTTTGGCTCTGATTCGGCGCTCCCGGCTGTGCGGGCGCCGGCGGGGGAGGGGGTACGTAGGTTTCCAATTCTGTTTCCATGGACACCCAAAGCACCGACTCGCCCTCTTCGTTCAAAAACGCGCCGATTGCCCCATCGCCCATCGCAGGGCCGGAGGGAGAGCCTGAAAAAGGATTCTGCGCTCCACCGCTTCCTGCGGAGCCTGGGATATACGTGCCCACCGCCTGCGCATAAAACGAGTACAGAGCCAGGTCCTCGCGGGAGGAAACCGGGATTTCAATAGTGTCACCCGAAGCGCTCCCCGAGGTAATGGTAAAAGATTTCCATTTTTCCCACTTGTTCGTTCCGCGCACGGAACGGAAAATATCCACGCGCTCGGTGCCATCGGGGAGATTCGCCCACGCGAGCACCAATGCCCCCTGTTTTTTGTACAAATGCACTTCCGCTTTCGGCTTCGGCTGTTGCAGGTTCGTGGCGGGACTCACCAGATTTTTTTGTCCCGCCTGCGGGAGAAGCACATAGACGAACGCCGTGCTTCCGATGATGACGCCTACGAGCGCCACATAAATGACAATGAGATACTTTTTGTCCTGCATTGCTATCAATTATAGCATTCTTGCCCGCATTGCATACCCTCTAATCAATTGTGTCAGTTACAGAGAGAACAGTGATATCAATAGATATACGTTGATACTCGTGGATATTTTTTGTAATGAGCAAGGCATATCTACGAATATCCATCAGTATCAATGAGTATCTCTTTCATTTATTTTTTCCCATTACACATCGCCGGATTCCATAACCCCTTTCCGGCTTCGCGCGCCCGCGCTTCGGCGGCCTTGAATTCTTTTTGATACCGATAGGGGAGTTCGTAGGTGTATTCGTGCGCGTATCCCTCCTCAATCATATAGCTATTGAAAAACACGCCGTTCGGAAGATAGGCGTAGGCGAGCAGGCGGCCATACCGGTCGTAGGCGTCTTGCGTCGCGTCGGTCTCAAGGCGCACGCGCTTGCCCAAAAGCAATTCGGTTGCCTTTGCCGACGCTTCCTTGCCGAAGCATTGCACGGATTTGCGTGGGTCAACGGTTTCGGGGGTGTCTATGCCGATGAAGCGCACTTTTTTCACCGTACCGTTTTTTTGCACTTCAATCGTGTCGCCGTCAATGACGCGGACGACTTCAAATAAATTTTGCTCGTTTTTTACGTTCTGCCCGCCCGCCGATTTTTGCGCGAGAGTGTCGGCAATGGCGGCGGTGTCGGCCTCGGGCGTTTGGACGGAGGGGATTGGCGCGATGAAATTATTCTGCGGGATAGCTTCGCGCGCGAGGATAGCGAGAAGCAGAACGGCGCATGTGCCGAGGATGCGGAGAAGACGCGTTTTGGAAAAAGTCACTGATTAAGTATACGCGAATGGCCTACGATACGGAATAACCGATAGTTTTTTCACTTTCCAATTCGCGCGAATTGGAAAGTGGTGGACGGAAGAGGAGACTGGAGAGACGAAGAGGAAAAAAAAGAAAATGGGAGTGATGAGGCGAAAAGGTGGTGTGATAAAACAGTAAAAAGGAGGAATAGAAATTTCTAGAGCCATCGCGCGCGGCGCGATGGCTCTTCGGTGAACAGCATCTTGGGCGGCCGTCCGGGATAGCCCTGTAGGTGCGTCGGGTACGGTGGGTTTGTCTTCAGTCGCCGAGGAGTGCCCTGAGGAAGTCCATGTCGAGCAACACCTTGGAGACCATCATCACCTCCCCGGGATGGAATGGAGGCGCCGGCTTCTCGTCGATGTAGCGAGGGTGCGCCGTCAGCGCGAAGACCCTGCAGTCGGGATGTTCTTGCTGGAACCTCTCGGCCATCTCCAACCCTCCCCCACGGATGCTGGTGAAGAAAACCGCATCCGGGGGTTCCTTGATGCCACCGACGTCATCGCTGTCGACGACCTCCACGTGAACGGCGTCCTCGCCGACGGCAGCATTGATCATTCCGGACAGGGTTCCCGCCCACTCCACCACTTCCCTCTGACAAACGACCACGACTTCCTTCATCGTCGCACCCTCTTTCTGACCCTCAAACGAGGGTCATACCCATGTCTACGTCGCCGGATACTGGGGAGATATTACACTAATCTGAAGCGAAAAGTCAAGAATTTTCCCGCCCTATTTTTTTCTCCTTTATCTTATTCAAAATCTTTTTCACCTTCTCCAGCGCATCCCAGTCGTGGATGGAAACGGCTAACACGTTGCGATTTAGCCGTTTAAGCGCCGCGAGTTTTTTCTTCGCGTCTTTTGCGTCAACCATATCGGTTTTGCTCAAAAACACATACTCCTGTTTTTTGAGGAGCGCTTTATTGTACGAACCAATCTCTTTGCGGATGGTTTTGTAATCGTCGGCGATGTCCTCGGACTCGGCGGAGACGAGATGAAAGAGCGTGTTCGTGCGCTCCACGTGGCGCAGGAATTTTATGCCGAGCCCTTTGCCGGACGAGGCGCCCTCAATCAAACCCGGGAGGTCGGCGAGAATCAGTTCGTAATAAGCGCCGAGATTCGGTTCAAGCGTCGTGAACGCATAGTTCGCCACTTTGCTTTTCGCGTTCGTGAGCTCGTTCAATAAACTTGATTTTCCGGCGTTCGGCAAACCGATAAGCCCAACGTCCGCGATAAGCTTGAGTTCAAGCCGGAGGGTCGCTTCCTCGCCCGAGATGCCTTCCTGAAACTGCCGGGGAGAAGTATTTGTTGAAGAGCGGAACTGGAAATTGCCCTTGCCTCCGCGCCCGCCCTGCACCACAAGAATGCGCTCGCCCACGCGGACGATCTCGCGATCTTCTCCCTCCTTTGTTTCGTGCGAACCCGCTTCCGTGTGCGAGCGTTTTGTAAGGAAATGAATCACGGTGCCGACGGGGACTTTAAGCGTGATATCCACGCCATCGTGCCCGTCTTTGAATTGAGGCCTGCCGTTCTCGCCGTCTTTCGCCTTGTGGACCTTCCGATAGCGGAAATTATTGAGCGCGCTCAAGTCGGAGACGCCTTCAACGAAAACGCTCCCGCCGAGGCCCCCGCTCCCGCCCGCCGGCCCCAGGCTCATCAGGTTTGTGTTAAACGCGACCGCGCCCATGCCTCCATGGCCAGCGGCAACCGTTATCGTGACATCGTCAATAAGCATGATAGATAAGGTGTGAGGTGATAGGTGTTAGGTGATGGAACCGGAGCGCAATAGTAAGTATTAGTTACAAACAGGAAAGTGGCAAGGAGCAAAGCTTCTTGCGGAGAACAGGCAAACGATTTATGCTAACGCCAGCCGTAAGGAAAAAAAGACGCATAGAGACCAAAGAAAGGCAGGTGGCAAATTGAGTTGCACACTGACGCGCGACACAGTCAGCTTCACGCTGTCCGAGGTGGAACGGCGCAGGAAGAAGCGCATGGAGCTTCTCCCGGAAAACCATGCGGAGGCGTTGCAGCGCCTCCGGCGAGTCATGTTCGGACGTCAGGAGAAGGACGAGGCGTTCCACCCGCTCACCGAGGAAGAGCTCGTGCTCCTGGAATGGGCGATACGGCGATACGACAGCAAGAACGGTGGACCGCTCATCGTCTGCCACGGCGACCACAAGGACGCGAAGGGCGTGAAGCGCGCCTATTACCCCCTCCGGCGGGACTACATCGAAGGAGGGTTTCCGCTCACTTCACCCGCTGAATTTCGGGCGGCGTCCGACATCGTCGTGGACGACCTGCTCGTACAGGCAATGTGCCAGCTCGACATCAGGCCGGAGCGGGACCTCATCTGCGTCATCTGGCGTGCGGGACTCGCGTTCCTCTCCGCCGCCAAGCGCAGGGGATTCAACTGGTTCGTTCACCTCGGGATGGCGCGCGACGAGAAGACCGCCAAGCCAGAGACGTACTTCCGCGAGAAGATCCTCGTCACGAATCCGGAGGCGAGAATCCTCATCTGCGACCCGATGCTCGCAACCGGAGGGTCGCTTCTCGAAGCAATCGAAGTGCTGCGGGGACGTGGGTTCTCCAACGGCCGCATACGGATCGCATCGGTCATCGTCGCCCCCGAAGGCGTTGTCCGCGTGCTCCAGGGCCACCCCGGTGTGCGTATGGTGGTGGGGGCGCTGGACGAGGGCCTCGACCCCAACGCGTATATCAAGCCCGGCATCGGGGACTTCGGGGACCGGTTGTGCGACGGGTTGCACCACAGCCGTATCTCGGAGTGGCACACCAAGGGCATGCTCTCGTACGAAGCTGCCCTTGCGCTCCAACAGCGGATGGACGCGATGGCCCGGCTGTCGTAAGCCGGGTCGCACAAAGAGGGGGAGAGAAGAACAGGCAACGCTCTGTCTGTCGCTTCTCTCCCTCTAGTCGTTTTTTGTGGTATACTTACGCATATGGACGAACAAATTTTGGCGCGGATTGCCGAGCTGGAAAAGAAAATAGACGCGATCTACCGCTCGGTGGAGAAGACGCGGAAATATTTCAAGTGGACGCTTATCGTCACCGTGCTTGCGATTGTCCTGCCGCTTATCGGGCTCGCGTTCGTCATTCCGTATTATCTCAAAACGCTCACCTCCAGTTTGGGCGGATTTGGGGATTTGGGCGGGTTCGGGTTTTAACAAATCAGCCGATTCCTTAGTCCTTCACGATAGTTTCCAAAACCGGCGCGGTATCCGCCCGAATGACATTGAATCGCAACCGGCCGATGACTTGCCCTCCTGCGGTTTTCACATCCACGCGCCACTTGCCGGGGGCGACATTGTTTATGTACGAATAGGTTCTGTATCCTCCTTCGCGCCCGCCCAGGACCGAAAGCGCTACGCGGCTCGCCGTAATCCACTTGCCGGCAGTGGAATCATATTTTTGCCACTCGTGGACGATGTCGGTGTCAAACGATGCGGGAGAAAATATGGCGCTGTAGGCATAGGCGGCAGTATTCCCCGGAGACGAATGAAACGTTTCGTGCAGGGAAAAATAATCCAGCCAGCCCGTTTCTTCGGATTTCACGACATACGTTCCCGGCGCGCCGCGGACAAGCGAATGATAAATGCCCCCGTCTTTAAGCGACAGGGGAATCGGCGGGATGAGATTCAGAAAGTAGAGGATATGCGTGGCAAGGAATATGCCCGCGATGGAGAGCATGAGCGCTTTCCTGCTTAGAGAAAATCTTTCCTTCGCCCTCCTTCGCAAAGCTTCGGAGGGTTCCGCCCCATTATGAAATTGGCGTGGCTCCACAAAAAATTTGAGTCCGCGGAGAAAAAGCCACAAGACAAGCAAGCTTGCCGCACCGCTCAACAAAAAGATATCGGTTCCTATCCGGTGGAAGAGCACGGGCACGATATAGACGGAGAACGCAAGCAGGGACAAAAAGAACAAGCTGATCTGGAAGACGAGCCGTGCATAGTGCCTTTTGAGCGATTCGTTGGCGATGAATGCGGCCGCGAGGAGCAGCAGGAACGGCCAGGCGACCGAGAGCGTCGCGCTTCGGAAATAAAAGACGAGATAAGTGCTCAAAAGCCCGCCGAAGAAGAACTGGAGTACGTTGATATACCAGAAATGCGCATGCGAGGGGTCGTAGCTCTCCATCGCCTCGTTTTCCTGGCGGTTGATGAGCACGATGCAGACGGCGACGATAACGAGGTGGGCGAGCACCCACAGGTTTTCCCAAAAGAGGTCCACGCGGTGCAGAGTGACCGCGTCAAACACGAAACCGCCGATGAGCGAAGCGGAAGACACCGGCCGTTCGTACCGGGCGTACCAATCTCTCGCGCGGGTGAAGAAAATTTTCATAATGGATTAAGGATAATTTCTTCCGTCGCCGGCAATGGGAATTTTCTCTCCCAGATATTTCGGTTTTCGGTCAAGCATAAGATTGAGCATCGCTTTAACATTTGCGAGCGCTTCGCGGATATAGTTGCGCAAGAGCGATGCCCCGTTGTCGGCGTTCACGCCATAGGCAGTGATGCCGAGATTGCGGGCGATAAAAACGGCGCGCGGCAAGTGGAACGACTGCGTGGCAATGAGCATAGAGGCAATGCCGAAAATATCGCGGGCGCGGTACATGGTGCTATAGGTATCAAACCCCGCGTGGTCAAGAAAGATATCCCGGTCCGGGACGCCCTTCTCCAAAAGATAATTGCGAACGGGGTTCACCTCATTATAGCTCACCGTACTATTGTCGCCGGACACGAGGATTTTTGATACTTTGTTTTCCCGGTACAACCCGATGGCGGCATCCACGCGGTCTTTAAAGATAGGGGAGAGCGCGCCGTTCTTTAAGACGGCTGCGCCGGGGATTACCGCGGCTTGGGCGTTTGGAGCGTCTTTCGCGCCGGCATACATATAGGATCTGGTGCTCAAGTAAATAATTGCGTTCGTGATGACAATAAGCGCAAGCAATATGCCGCCTACGAGCGCCAGGCGATGCAGGAAACGCTTCATATTTTGAGTTGCATGAAAATTATTTTTTGGCGGATTGGCGAGGTCGTCGGATCAATTCCAGTTTTTTCTCCCGACTCCAGCGCTTGATTTCCGCTTCGCGGGCGCGGGCTCTCCCAAGCGTGCGGAACTGTTCGGAATATTTGAGCGTTACCGGACGGCGGATTTTCGTGTAGTGCGCGCCCTGCTTGGATTCGTTATGTTGCCGCAATCTCTTTTTCAAATCGTTCGTAGAGCCCGCATACAGGGTCTTATCGGCGCACTCAAGAATATAGACGGCGTACATCGTTGTTTTTCTCTCATCTCCACAGAGAAAACTTTTTAGTCAGCTCGCTTACATCGGTTATCGGGCCAAACAGGCAGATACCATAATATTCAAGATCCGCCTCCGGAGTTCCCTTGGTTCTCTCAAGCTGTTCGGCATAGGTGCCTTCCTGCATCGTATGCGCGAAGTCAACGCAGAGGATTCCTCTTTCAATCGCTTGCGAGCGCACGGTCCTGATCCGGCTTGAATTGTCGGCGCGCAGAATAACGTAGCTGTTTTTTGATAAGTTGCGGTGGTGGTTTTCGTCCTTATCCACGTAATCAATGAATCCCATTTCCTTTATCTGCTCGGGAGTTGCGCCCGCGGCAAGTCCGAGTGACATATGCGCCAGAGCGTTCATAACCTTCCCTAAGTCGACTTTTTTGCTAAGAACAGCCGCGAATTTATAAGTCGTTACATCTTGGTTGCCCATATGTTTGATTATATCATTTTTCAACGCATTTTCGCGGTTGAACGCAAAAAGCATTCATATGTTATGATGTACTAGTACATCATAACATAGCAAAGAGTCGATCCGTAATTAATTCATAAATGCGGGAATAAAAACCAAATAAAAACCATGAGAAATATAAACGCCAAAATTGCCAGAAAAGACAGGGATGAGTTCATTGAGCTGTTGCGCGCGCACGCTTCCCGGCGGGAGGCGTTTGAGTCCCTGCTTGAAGACATATTCACTCCGGGCGAGATGCATGAATTTGTCGCTCGCTTGCAAATAGTGAAGCGGCTCGCGGAGGAAATGCCCCAGCGTACGGTGTGCGAGGAATTGCACGTAGCCCTGCAGACCGTGAATCGCGGCGCCCGGGTCCTTGAAACGGGAACGGGCGTTCTGGCGCGCGCGGTGCATTACCGGCGCAAATCCTGAACATTGGTTTCGTTCCGCCTTTTGACGCGCGTAAGTTGCGCGGTCCCCATGTTATGATGTACTAGTACATCATAACATGGGAAAGTTTTTCAACGGCTCAACGAGAGTCGTCGTTGAGCCGTTGAGGGGAACGTAGGAAGCACTCGGCGGGCAGCCAACTTTATTCGGGCTTGGAAGCGTCAATGGGAATCTTGAAAGGGGATTTTATAAAATCCCATAATCCTTTCCGCAGAGAAGGCGTGTATTTGCGGGAAACGTTGGTCTTCTCATAGATATCCGGGAAAACATCCGTTGCATAATATTTCTTTCTCAATGCCTCATACCATCCCAAGTCGTAGATTTTCCAAAATTCTTCCCGCGTATAGTACGCATGGGCGTAGAGCGTTTTGCGCCCGCCAAGATTTTTAGCCACGGCCTCCATGGTTCTGTTAAGCGAGATGAATTTATCCGCATCGCGGGTTGATTCGCTCCACACGCCGACATTTATCGCAAGATTATCTTGGAGCCAACTCGGAGCCAATTTTTCGTGAAGCGCCGGTTTTATGGGCAAGAGCCAAAGCGGATATATGTTCAATGTTTCATCTACGAACCGGATGAATTGCAAGGTGGTTTTCTGCGGGAAACAAATATCTTGCGACACGTATTGCTGTGAAGCGTTCGTCGTGTGCAAAAGGCGGTACATCGTCCTCGTCTTGAAGAATGGATTGAGCAGAAATCGAGTGACTCTGTTGAAAGGCACATTCGCGCGGCGAAAGGCATACTTGCCCGCCCAGAACGCACCTCTGTCGTATCTGAACAAGTAATCAACCAGCGGGATGCATTCTTCGCCATTCGGGTGCCGCTGCGAGAAACTTTCTGCGTGCAGATAGAACCATTCGTCCGTTGCCTTATGGAACGTTGCTATCGGAAGATTCTGATTGTCGTCTGTCAGCTTGCCCGTCATAACCACCCCGAAGTTTTTAGAAAATAGTATGCCGTCAATATAATCAAAGTCCTTTCGGGCGCTTGCAGCGAGCAATGCGACGGCCTCTTCGGCGCCGCGCACCGTCCGGTAGGCGAGGCGCACATAGCGCTTCGCCGGCAGAAGATGCAATTTTGCCAGCGTTATTATTCCGAGCGTTCCGTATGAACAGGCGGTTCCCCAATACAGGTCCGCGTTTTCGTTTGCCGAAGCTTTTACCAGCTCTCCGTTGCCGAGCACCATTTCATATTCCTCGCATCCGTTGTGGACTCCGCCATATTTGAAAGAGCTGCTTTCTCCGGCACCGCCCTGAATCCCTCCTCCCAAAGTTATTCCCGGAAATTCGGGCACGACAGCCGGCATCAACCCCGCCTTGAGCGTTGCGCGCAGGAGCTTATCCATCGGCACGTTCGGTTCCACCAGCGCGTATCGTTCTTTCTCGCTGATCGCAAGAATTCGGTTCAGCTTGCTGATGTCAACAAACTCTCCCGTTTTAAACCGAAGCGACCGCGTGGAATTGGTTGTTCCATGATATACGGAAAGCTTATTTTTTTGCCGGTACGCTTCTTTGACCTGCCTGCAAACATTGCTCACGTCCAAAGTATGCGTCTCCTGTTTCGTCATACTCGTTATCACGAACAGCTCCCATCGGGGATGTTTACGATAATCGTGGTGAATCCGAGCGAGCCGAGGAGCGCGGAGAGCTGATTTCTGCCGTTTTGGGACGCCTCGTTCAAGATGCCGCCCTTGCATGCGGCGCTTATGATGGATTTCTCCGCCGTGAGCCGCGCCTCGGACTCAAGATTTTTGTCGCCCGTGGCGAGAAGGCCGAGCTTCCGGTCGTAGACGCGCGTCGCCTCGTTGTCCAACCGCGAGATCAATATGGCGGGCGGGGGAAGCGCGAGCGTAATCATCTTGCCCTCAATCTTGATATCTTTGTCTTTGAGCTCGGAAAGGTCAAATCCCGCCACCACTTCGCCGTGGGCGACGAGAAGTATCCTGTCGCCGAAGAGCATTTCCTTGATGCCGTTTCCCGCCGTGCCCGCGTCAATGATTTTCTCTATGGTGAATGAGGCGGTTTCAAGCCGGTCAAGCTCCCGCAGTTCGCGGATTACGGCGGTGGTGGAAATCCCGGCGGGGGATTGATTGCCGATGAGGCCGACCGCATAAAGCCCCCAAAGGACAAGGGCGAGGAGAACAAGGGTGAATCCCAGCCGGAAATAGATGCGCAGTTTCATACGGGAAATTGTAGCACGGAATGCAGAATATTCTTAATCAAAAAAGGAGGGCTCATTTTGCCCGCCGCGCCGCGCTGCGCCGCCCGTTGCGCCCACCCGTCGCCCATCGCGCCGTCCGCCGCGCGCGTCCGGCGCGGTGTTATGATGTACTAGTACATCATAACATGGGGGTTGATGGTGATGGGAGCAATTTTCGTTCGGCGTGGTATCATAAGTACCGATGAACCAAAAAACACTTATTGCCGCGGGGATTGGCGCCGCAGTGATCGCAGGGGGCGCGTGGCTTTTCTTTGCTCCGCCCGACACCTATTCAAACATTGCGTCATATGAAGATTGCGTTGCGGCGGGCTACCCTGTCCTGGAGACCTATCCGGAGCAATGCAAGCTTCCGGACGGGCGCACGTTTACCCATGCCATAGATGATTCCGGCTCCGTTGCCACTACGACCGCTCAAACCGCGGTTCTCGGCAAGCCCGTTACTCTCCGCACCGGCGGCAAAGCGGTTTTCCCCGGTGAGTTATCGCTCACGCTTAAAGAAATCAATGACTCGCGGTGCCCGCAGGATGTCCAATGCGTCTGGCAGGGAGAACTCTCGGCGCTTTTTTCCGTAACTCTTGGAGGAGTTTCGGAAGAGTTGCGTCTCGGCACGGTTATGAAACAAAGCGCCGTTCTCAAGGGCTATACGTTTACTTTGCAGAGCGCAACGCCGGAGAGCGCGACGGCGGTCGTGGCTGTCGCTCCCGTGCCCGCGAGCGGGATAAGCGGTTTTATTCACACGGGCCCGACGTGCCCCGTTGAACGGATGCCGCCCGACCCGAATTGCGCCGACCGGCCCTACGCGAATGCCAAAGTGGTTATCCGAAACAAGGCGAACGGCGCGGTGGCGAGCCAGTCCGCTTCCGACCTGAAGGGGAACTTCCGAGCGGCGCTTGCGCCCGGCGCGTACGCGATAGAGGTTTCTTCGCCGACCGGCAGTCCTCTCCCGTTCTGTGAAACAAAAGAAGCGGAGGTGAAAACCGGCGCGTTCACGAGCGTTGATGTGAGTTGCGACAGCGGGATACGGTAGGGCGTTATATGTTAGAATATGCGTATGAGAAAAGAGCCGAAGATAGAAGGACCGGAACAGTTGCCCCAAGGAGCAAGCGACATGGAAATGGCGGTATGGTTGAGCGGGCACATTGATAAACCGTGCGAAGTGGAAATCGCACCCGGTAAAGTCGCGGACATACGGGAGTTCTACCTCGGCGCGGCGCGCGAATATCTTCCCCGCATGACAGACGCTTCAGCGCGCGAGTTTCTCACCGGCAAAATTGAAGAATACGAAAAGAGCGGGTAGGATATCGCGGATTCGGAGCTGTGCGGATTAGGTAAGAATCCGCTGAATTTTGATTTGAAATTCTGTTAAAATCTGATATAGTAATCCCTGCGATTGCCATGGCGCGGGATTATCGTCCCGCCCCGCCAGCGATAACGTAGTTTGGTCGGAGCTATGGCGCGCGCCGGTAAACGACATGAGCATTCATAAAAGCATATCAATCGGGGGAATTTCACCGGAGCGCATCGTGAAAGATTTCGGGTCGCCTTTGTACGCGTATGACGAGGATGATATCCGTACGCGATGCCGCGAATTGCAAGAGAGCTTCCCCGGAATGGATTTATATTATGCCTGCAAGGCGAATACCAATCCTGAAATCATAAAGATAA
>MHLB01000064.1:0-424 GCA_001818895.1 Candidatus Liptonbacteria bacterium RIFCSPLOWO2_01_FULL_53_13 | reverse complement strand
AGTTGAAACCGTGAGTCCCGGAGAAATCAGCGTTGCGGAGAAAGCGGGCGTGCCGGTTCGGAGAATGACATTTACCTGCGGCAGCATTGACGAGCAAGAGCTCGTTTCCATCGCAAGGAAACGCATCCGCATTCACCTTGACTCCCTGCATCAAGTGGAAGTTTTCGGCAGGCATTTTCCCGGAAAAGAAATTTCGGTGCGGTTGAACCAGGGGATCGGAGCCGGGCATCACGCGCACGTCATTACCGGAGGGCCCGATAGCAAGTTCGGCATTGACGTTTCCCATATTGCACGGCTGAAAAAACTGGCGCGCAAGCATCATCTTCGCATAACGGGGCTTCATCAACACATCGGATCCAACATCTTGGATGCGTCGATTTTCCTGAAGGCCATGGCCGCGCTTTTCAGCACCGCTTTTCATTTT
>MHLB01000063.1:8949-15099 GCA_001818895.1 Candidatus Liptonbacteria bacterium RIFCSPLOWO2_01_FULL_53_13 | reverse complement strand
AACTTGGAAACTTTGTGGTGGCTGATGCGGGCTTGTTTTACAATGCTCATATGACCATTCTACCCTATCGGTGATGGTCTAGAGCCATAGTAATTAGGGATTGCAAGTAATCATAAGAAAAACCGCCGAACGGCGGTTTTTCTTTCCCAACTTACTATTTACTCTTTACCAATTACCGCTTTACTGTACCGCTTCCTTGAGCCCTTTGCCGGCGCGGAATTTCGGTTTTATCGAAGCGGCGATTCGAATTTTCTCGCCGGTTTTCGGATTTCGGCCATCGCGCGCCGCCCGTTTCATCACACGGAACGATCCGAAGCCGGTTACCGCCACCTCTTCTCCACGAGCCAATGTCGCGGTAATCGTGTCAAACACGGCTTCCACCATCCGCTGGGTCTGGGCTTTGACCTCCATTCCCGTCGCTTTCATTACGGCATCTACCAAGCCATCTTTTGTCATCTTTTTGGATAGCTTTTAGGTTTTAGTTTTGAGCTTTGAGGTATATTCTAGGGGTGTCGTTTCTCAAAGCTAACAGCTCACAGCTAAAAGCTCGTTTCACTCGACCTTTTCCATATGCTCCCAGTATAGCAAGCGCAAGGGGTAAAGGCAAAGGGGGTGCAGATATGCTGATACGAAGATATGCGGATATGAAGATATGAGGGCGAGTTAATATCGCATATCTTACATATCTCCTCATATCTCCGCATATCCTACCGTATCCCCAATTCCTGCAATATCGGGAGGAGGTCCTCGTAGGATTTGCTCGTCGTAATATCAAATCCCTTGATTGCTACGGAAATGTACTCCCGCGCGAGGTCGTGCTTACCGGCAAAGAAATAGGCGATGCCAAGCTTGATGCGCGTTTCTTTGTCTTCTTTCATTTTAAGCGATTCCTGGTAGAGCTCGATTGCTTCGTCAATATGGCCCGCATTCGCGAAGAAATTTGCGACGACCAATGGTTCCTGCGCGTTTTTCCAGGCCCTTTCGAGTTCAAGCGTCGTTTTGATTTCTCGGTACCCTGCTTCAGACTGGTCGTTGGCGAAAAGCACAAGTCCGTAGTAAAAATGGGCATCGGGAACCTTTGGGTTCAATGCAAGCGCATATTTCAAGAGAGCGAGTGCGCCCACATAATCCTTCCGTAATGTTTTGGTCTTTGCCCAAGAAAAATAAACTTCTTGCCGATTCGGTGACAGTTCGAGTGCCACCTTTGCTTCGCGCTCTGCCGCGTCCAGATATGTTTCGGGGTCGACATCAGACACTTGGTTATATACGTCAATCGCTGCATAGTGATTATATGCGTCCTGTGGATGTTCGGTGACGACCTCTTCCAATGCGCGTACCGCCAATCGCGCCTCCTCTTTCGGCACCTTATCGGGATTATAGAAATACGCTTCCGCGACCGCGAATGCGTAATCGCGCTTCAGCGCCCAACGGAATGGCGACCACGGTGCAATTGCCGCTTTGAAACTCGCTACGGCTTCCGATATGCGCCCCACGCGGAAATATTGGAAGCCATAATACTGGTCATAGGTAGCAATAAGCGTTCTCCCGTTCACTATATACGCCGGGACAAGCGAACAAAGCGCGATTCCTGCTGTTATGTATTTCATCGAAAGTGGCGAAGGAATCTTCTTTCTGTCGCTAGATGCGCTGTGTGCGCGGGTGCCGTTTTCTTCTTTCTTGCGCGTTACGTCTCTCTGATATAAACCGTCTGCGATGCCCCCGATAAGCGCAAGGATGAGGAGGGGTCCAATGGTGTCAAATATAAACACACTCCTCGCGAGATATCCGACAATCGCCGCAGTTGCAACAGTCGCGAACAACCGATCGCGCGATCTCCATAGTTCGAAAATGAGCGCCGCGATGACTCCGAAGAATGCAAGCAAGAGTAATACGCCACCGTTTACAAGATATTCCAAAAACATGTTATGCGGCTTATCAAATCTTGTTTCTTGGTAATTGGCTTCAAGCAATTTAGGATCGTACTGTTTGTTGAATACCACGTTGAAATTCTCCCATCCCCATCCAAATACCGGTCGCTCGAGAAAACCTCTCCATGCGATTCGCATGGTAATGAAGCGCGGCTGAAGACCTCTGTCTGAAAGAGAAATTTCTTGGAATCGGTTGAGTCCCGGTACTCCTCGCCAGAAAGAAGCCGTGCGAGTAAGCCAGAATACCGCTCCGAGCGCACAGATGCCGATGCCGAATATGGCATACGCCTTTTTTCTTCCAAGCCATCCTGTCGCGCCCTCCGGCGGCGCGAAAATAAAGAGTCCCGTGAGCGCCCCGATTCCCGCGGCAAGACCCAAAATATCTCCGCGCGTCTGCGCATTCATGAGCGCAACTGCCGCAATAAGTATCTCCATTACGAGAAATGCCTGCGTACCTCTACCCGTTCGCTCGATAGAACGAAAACGATCGTACAAAAGATATATTCCTAACATAATATTCAAGACAAGATATCCCGCAAGAAAGGTGGGGTTGCCGAAAGTTGCTCCCGGCCTGTCTCCAACGCTCTCTTGCAAGAGCAGATTGGGATTCACGAGCTGGAACAATGCCAGAACGCTCACAAGGGCCGCTGTGCCTAAAGATGCGGCAAGCAAACGCCGCCAGTTCAAGGCGGGAAAGATTGAAGCGATGACGAATACAAGCGCATAGATATGCAAAAAGAAAAATAACCCCGTCGCGCGCTCCTGGGTTGACCAAAAGCTTCGTGCGGCGTCAACGCCCGTAATGGACGTGATGCCGAACGCTACGAGAAACACGAGTATCGCGATACCGAGCACGGTTTTCTTCGGACGATAGCGGGGCTCCACGACGAGCAGCGCCACCCACGCAAAAAAAAGAATCTCGACGAGCCCTTGGAAGAATGCGGCTTTTGAAAGGATGTAGGGATATACCCCCTTCCGCAGATAGAAAAGAGGCGTAGCAATCACTATCACGTAGAGTAATCCGCGTATGAAGCGTATAAGCGCAGCTCCTGGCATTCCTTCCATTGTACAGACACAATTCGTAAAGCACAAAGCCCCCGTGAGGGGGCTTTGTGCACCGACCAACGGTATCTCTCAAGAATACCGGAGGCGGGATTGGTTCGTGCGCTAGCTGCCGAGACCAGTAGACACCGAGTTCAGCTGGATCGGAACAACTACGTTGGACCCGAGCCCAACAGCCGTTGCAGCCGTGCCATCGAGCGCATCGGTGAACTGAATATCGGTACGAGCGTTGATGGTCGCCGTCAGGTCGCGCGAAACGTTTGACCCTGCAGCCTGTATCTTCGTGCCATCAACCTTGAGCGTCCAGCTCCTTGAGGAGCCGCCGTTGACGATCTGGCCTGCGGTGGTTACACCGAGGTTGAAGGTAATCGCACAGGTGTTGCTGCCGTTGCACGCTGTTGAAGAAGTCGTGTTGGCAGTACCCAAAGTATTACCGCTTTCGTCAACAAGCGTGACGCCGTCCAAGAACGTAGAAATGGACGGAGCCGTACCGCTGAAGGTGACCACAACGCTGTTAATCGCCGCGCTACCCGCAGAATCCGCCGAGAAGGTCAGGGTTGCCAAATTGACAGCCGAGGACCGAGCAAGCGAAGTTGCGATCGGGGTCGCCGAGAGGGCGATCTTGCTGCGGAGAATGGTCTTTGTGGGACCAACCGCCGCGCCAAGCGACACCGCCGAAGTAGCGTTTGACGTGTTCCCGAGCGCGTTCACCGTTTCACCGGCGAACAAGTCGTTGTCCGTGTCGGTCGAGGAAGCGATCCTGAAGACGTGCGTGGTGTTATCCGTCGCACCGCTTGAGCTGTACGTGGACACGTCGCCTTTCAGGAGCACCGAGACAGAGTTGGACTGCGGAACCACGATCGGGCTTGCGAAGTTGAACTTGTAGTAGTAGCCGCGCCCGGGGAGCGTTGAAGACGCCGATGTATTTACGGAGCCTGACGTACCCAAAAGCGTGCCGTCTGCTTTGTACAACTTCACGTTGCTGAACGCCGACTTCACGGTTGACGTACCTACGACCTGGTCAAAGACGATGAGGTCGCTGATTTTCACATCTTCAATGTTTGATGTTTCCGTGAATCGGAATGTCGCAAGCGAAACCCCGGCCGTGCCCATGACGATTTGGTCGGAGGGCTGGCCGGAATCAGCGGTTACGCTGATGGTTGCCTGCCCTGCGATCACTACATCCTGCCCTGTGGTTGAGGTGCAGGAGATGGATGCGTATGAGGTGTCGCCGTTTGCCGAACAGCCTGAAAGCGTTGTGATGGTGGTCTTCGAGCCAGTCGTGGCGGAAGAGAGCACATCAGCGTACACGTCAAGCGCCACGCTTTGGCCCTTCGGTACGCTGAACTGCGTGCCAGAGAAGGTGTAAGCGGTGCTGTTTGCAAGCGTAGGCTGCATGGAACCGAACTGGGTCCCTGCAACCTTCACGAGCATGTTCGAGAACAACGCGCCTGCCGCACCGGTCGTGATGGTGACGGTTGAAACCTTCACGCCTTCAGCCGAAGAGGCGGTAAGCGTGTAGGAACCGATCCTGCGGCCGCTTGAGTTTGCCGTAAACGTCTGCGTGCCCACGCCGCTGTTCTTCGCAACCGTAAGGGCGCTTGAAGAAAACGAGAGTGAGGCGCCGTTCGCGGAACCCGTTGATGCTGTCTGGCTTGAGGTCAGGCCCTGCAAGTTGGACACGTTCGTCGTGATAAGACCCACTACCGTCCCGAAGACCGCCGTTGACTGGATGTCAGCTTTGAGCATCAAGACACGGGTCGTGTTCGCCGGAACAATGTAGTTGATCGGCGACGAACTGTTGCCGAAGCAACCGCGATACGAAGACGTTGAAATCGCCTGCGCGGTGTCCGTACAGGTAACCGCTGTGGACAACGTGTTTACCGTGGTCCCTAACTGGTCGCCCGCATCGCTTACGAGCGATACGTTCTTGAACTGGCTGTCAATGGAAAGCTGGGATGAAGCGTTCGTAATGTTCAGCCCCCAGCCCAACCACTTGACTTTCACCGCTTCGCCGGCTGCGTAGAAGGTGAATTTCGCGAGCGTGACGCCCGACTGTCCTGCAGAGAGACTGCCGGTTGGTGTATCGGTTGCAACCTGGAGCGTAATGCTTCCGGTTTTGATTGAGACCTGCGTGCCCGTATTTGATCCTGCGGAGACCGGCACATTGTACTGCGAGTCAACGCCGAGGATATCATAGGAGTTCAGAATCTCAAACTGGAAGTTGTAAGAGGGAGACCCGGCGATGTCCGCGCGCACCTGAACGCTGTTTGCGCCAGTGTTCAATTTCGCGGGAGCCGAGGCCAGATCAAAGTATGCCGTGCCATCCGCCGCCACCGAGGTAAGCGATGAGCCCGCCTGGGTGCCGTTTATGAAGAGCCGTACATTCCTGAGGTCCGACTTGTTCGCAGAGCCGATGACTTTGAAGTTCAAGCCCTGCAGCCATACCGCGCTGTTCGCCGCGGTGAAACTCCACGCGCCTACCACATTGTCGTTCGTCCCCGCGGTCACTTCCGTGCCGATGGAAGACGAGGCAACAACGAGAGACGCCAAGGAAGGATTGGAGACCGAGGTAACGGTGAAGAGATTCCCGTTTGCGGGGAATACTCCGGAAACCGCTGCCGCGGCGTTTGCCGCATCCGTCGCGGTCACATCAGCTGCGGAATCCAGGCCGAAGCTGACGGTGTTGCCCGCGGAGAGTCCCGTTGCCGGGTCAATCGCGAGTACGAATGTTCTCCGCTGTCCCGCCGCGATGTTGATCGCGAGGTTCGTGAAGACCACTTTACCGCTGGTGATGGAATTGTACTGGGAAAGCACTTTGCCGTTCTCAACCAGGTATGCGCCTGAGATTGAGCTGTCGGAAAGCACTCCGAGTTTCTTGAACTTGATGCCGGAGAGCGTAATGCCGCTTGCGGAACCAGCCACCACATCAACTGCAAAAACTGGTACGGGAGAAGCTGCGCTCGCCGAGGACGAAATCAAGGAACCCGCTGAAGGATTGCTGGACGAAAGTCCAACGGTCAAACCTGCGCCAGGAATCGGGGTTACCGGGCCTGGGGTTACCGGGCCTGGGGTTACCACCGGTCCTCCTAACGTGGTAATTGCCGCACGGGTTTTGGGACCGAAGTAGCCGACTGACGGCAAAATACCTTGTATCCCC
>MHLB01000063.1:0-8917 GCA_001818895.1 Candidatus Liptonbacteria bacterium RIFCSPLOWO2_01_FULL_53_13 | reverse complement strand
GCCAAAGTAGGTTGTTTCATTGCCGGGAGAGCCCGCGCCGCTTCCTGCTACCAAAACTCCGTGTCCGTTTAAGAACTGCTGCAGGGCCATGACGTCATCTCCCTTCGAACCCACGGTGAGGTCGCGAGTGAAGTTATAGAATGACGAGCTGGAGCCGCCGCCTGACGCCAATTGCGCTTGCAATTGGTTGATCTGGGCGAGAAGCGCCTGAATTTGCGCCTGCAAGTCAGCCGATGATTGCGCATTTGCCGCAACCGGGGCTATCAACAGCATCGCGCCCGACATTGACACTGCGGTCACTGCCGTAAGCGACGCTGAAATAATTTTCTTGCTTAATTTACTCATTTGTTAGTTTCTTTTTTCTTTATTGCGTAATTTGTATTCTCCAAAAGATCTCTGCCCATTATCGACCGCTTCCCGTAGCCGTGAGGACGCCGGGGATTGGCAATAAACAAAGAATCTTTATGTGTCGTGTGTGATGCGAGTTCCTTAAAAATCAAAAACTCGCTTTTCAAAGCGAGGCATTCTTCACCATGACTTATAACGATAACGATGACTCCAAAAAGTCATTGTTATAGTCAATGGTCATCGTTCGCCCGCAGAGAGCGGGCGGGTGATTCAGTCCTCACTCTGAACCAAAAACCTATGCTGGGATTCTATCAGATTATCGACTCCTTGTGAAGGGCTCGTCCCAACAAAACCCACCGAGCCATTCGCCTACAAGGTAACGATGCGGCCAGGCGAAGGTTACTCGGGCTAGGCCTCTTCTGGCGTTGAGGGCCCTGGGGTGCCGAGGTCCTTGATTCTATAGTACGTAGCCGGTCCGTTCCCTATCCGCTCCACGATCCCGTCGTTTATCAAAACCTCAAGATCATATCGGATTGTTCTTTCGCTCACATTTTGCAAAGAATCCTGTAATTCCTTAATCCGGCAATTGCCGGATTTCCGAATTTCTCCCAAAATCGTGTCTCTCCTTTGCCTGATTTCATCGCTTATTTCATCCAGCGTGCTATTCACAAGGTCAATTGCAGGATTCCCGGATTCTTTTCTTACGTTTGCCGGATTCCCCTTTTTCTTCTTTTCTTTGCCGGATTGCGGCATTGAAAAAATTGCCTCTATCTCCGGATCAAGAATCTCTGGCGAATCATGACTTTCGGGAACCAACTCCTTCAAATTCTCAATTTCTCTTAAAATAATTTCTGCGTTTCCCGATGCTATCATCCCAACCGATGCACCGGCCCTAAGAAGATATGCTATGTTTTCTGCCGTTTCTAACAGTTCTTTTTTGCTACTCCCAGATGCTATGTCCAATAGTTTTATCGCTTTTTGCTCGATACTTTTGGAAAGGGCGCTGCTCCTTGATTTCGAAGCTACCCGAAAAAGGGCATAACATACTTCAAATGCCTTTTTCTTTGCCGGATTCGTATTATATTGAAAATTGATAGCCATAAATAATATGGCCCGATTATAGGGTAAATCCGGCAAAAGGTCAACCCATACACCAAACGAGGAGTGTGGAATCCTAAATATACTCCTCGTTCTGATGTGGGGGTCAACCCCGTTAGAGATCCTCGCCGTAGGCGAGGCAGCCCCGCTATGGCGGGGCTTATCTCTAACGGGGTCAATCCCTTTCGTCCATTTTTTTACCAACGCTTGCCGGATTTCCGGATATATTTTTCTGCCCGAGCAATTCCTTCAAGTGTTCCGCAGTCAAGCCGTACTCCTTCAAGCTCCCACCCGAATATTTTTTCTTTCTTGGCAAGTCCATCTTCCAACACAAACGCCAATCTCAATACGTCCTTTTCTTTGGAAGAAAGCGCCCGTACGGCCAGTTTCAGTCTTCGCATTATGGAGGGCATAAATACATATCCTCCCACGATGGTGAGGTTCGAAGGAGCATCTTTCATCACCGGTTTTTCGACGATGCGGAAAATGCGGTATAGCCTTTTGCCGATTTTCCTCGCGCCGACTACGCCGTAGCGCGACACTATTTTTTTGGGGACGCGCTCCAGGAGGATCACCGAACCATTTTGCCGCGTTGCGTGCGCGATAAGAGAAGCGAGTGCAGGGACGCGTCCGAGCACGATGTCGTCGCAAAAACGCACCGCAAAGGGGCGGTTTTTCACTATTTCCGCCGCTTGTGCCACTGCATGCCCGTCTCCCAATGGCTTGTGCTGCAATCTGACATGAAACTTGAGGCTGGGAAAGAGCGTCCGAGAACGCCGCACGTACTTCTCAAATGCCGCTCTCTGAGAGGGATTTATCACAAGCACGACGTCCTTGATCTTGGCATCGCGTGCCTCTATGAGCATATAGTCAAGCAAAGGGCGCCCCGCCACCTTTACGAGAGCCTTGGGAGTGTGGATCGTAAGCGGATGGAGACGCGTACCCAGTCCTCCCACCGGCAATACCAGAGTGGTTATGTTCCTTATGGGTTTCGAGAACATGGAAATAGAATCCGCACTATCCTATACGAGCCTAAGCGAAAACTCAAGGTGCCCACGAGAGTTCAAGCGCCCTTGCTGCGTTCGCCGACCTTCCGACAACTTTGATGAGATTCGTAGACGCATCTTTGCAGCTGGTTCCGGGGAAACACGAAATGGTGACTGACGCTGAGTTCGAGAATGCCGGACCTCCTCCTCCTGCAAGCGCCGGCTTGAAAAACTGATACAACCCCCATTCAATGCCTGCATCGGCGGCAAAAATCGCTTTTGCGGAATTTACCGCATCGCTTGATTGGCGCAATTGATACACCACGAGAAGCCCCGCGACCGTGGTTGCCGCAAGAAGCGTCCCTCCGATTGCGACGACGGTAAGTATCATGACCTGGCCATTTTGTGAAAACTGTTTCATCTAAATAATTAAAAATGTAAATATCAAAATGGAAAATGACAATGTAAAGTTTTAAAGTGAACGACGGCGCATTTTGACATTTTGGACTGTCATTTTAAATTTTGATTTTTCAACTTTCCATTATTACGAATCCAATGGCAACCGCGGACTGACGGTGGTTTGCAGATTCACAATGATATTCTCGATCCCCGCTCCTTTTCCGCTCGCACCCACCGCGATAGTAATTCTCGGCTGGTACCCGTCTCCCGGGTCCGCCCCAAAACGCTTGAATGAAAGATGGCGGATCCTGATATTCGCCGCAGTGATGGCATATGTCCCTTCGCATCCGGTGGAGGTCCCCGGAACGCAGGAGCGCTCAATGGTCTCTTCCTGCAGATAGTAAGTGACAAGGTCTTTCCTCGCGTTTCGGAAAATAATCTCTCCCTCCGATGCGCATGGGTTTGCCGGGATGCAGAAATCGTACCCTGTACGCATTTCCCGGGACATTTGTTCAAGTGCCAAGCTCGCATTGCTGTTCGCCGAAAGGATCTCGGCGGTCTCGCGGATGGTGCGAAGCGCGCGCACAAGCCCTCCCACGGCGACCGTCACGACTATCAAGAACACGCCGATCGCGACGATAAGCTCAAGCACCGTAAATCCTCTGCGGGTATCCATGTGGTTCATTATATCAAATATGGCAATACTCCGCTTTCTTATGGTCTGCTTTTTGCCTTCCCGCATCCCGAATCTACACGTGCCACGAATTTGCGAGGAGTGTTATCGCGGTTATCGCAAGCCACGCCCCTCCGTATGCCACCACCCCTTTCCGGTGCAATGCGCCCAACACATGGTCCCGCATGGCTTCAACGGCCGCTATGGCGCTCGCGATCACAAGCGCCGATTGCAAAAAATAGTTCATGGGCAGAATAAGCGCTGCCGCGGAAACCTGCCACACGACAAGCGCCGCCGCCCCGCAAGCGATAACCGCACGGCGGGATTCCTCTCCGGAAGCGTGCTCCGTTGCTTCGTGCGCAATAAACCCGCGGAGAAGGAAAAAAACGAAGAGCGCTCCCGCGCCAAGCGCGAAAAATATTCCCGCATGTTCCATGTTGGGCGCGTGGAAGAACAGTGAAACCGCAAGCGCGGTAAGAATGGTGAACACGAGCGTTTCGTACGCCATCCCGCGGTCCACGAACGCCAGATCTTTGATCCCCAAGATAAGGAAAAAGATAAGCGCGAGAAAAACCATCCCCAATATCCCCTGCGGCATAAAAAGTCCCGACGCGAGCGCAAAAAGGAAAGGAACTCCCATGCGGCGCGGCTGGAACAGGGGGATAAGGTAGAGGCCTGTTCCCGCGAGTACAAAGAGCACGGAGGGCAGTACCCTCCAGAGGAGGGCGAATGCGAACGCTCTAAGTAGTAAAGACCAATGAATCTGATTTGTAATTGACCTTAACTTTTCCACCGTCTTTAAGCTCGCCGCGGATAATCCTGTCGGCGAGCGCATCTAAAATCAACTTTTGCATGAGGCGCTTCAGGGGCCGTGCGCCGAATTCGGGGTCAAATCCTTGCGTGGCAAGATGTTTGCGCGCCGCCGCGTCTATCGCGAGCGTGATCCGGTGTTCCGCAAGCCGTTTTTCTATGAGTCCGAGTTGAATGTCCACGATTTTCTCTATATCCTTCGGCCGGAGCGGATGGAACACCATAATATCGTCTACGCGGTTCAGGAATTCCGGGCGGAAGCTTTTGCGCAGCGCTTCCATGATCTTCCCGCGGTAGTTCTCTTCTTCTTCCGCGCGCCCTCCATCTTCGCCTCCCGCAAATCCGATGTGGGACATCGCTTTCATATACTGGCTTCCCACGTTCGAGGTCATAATAATGATGGCGTTCTTGAAATTCACCATTTTGCCTTTCCCGTCCGTGAGCCGCCCGTTGTCCAATATCTGCAGAAGCAGATTGAACACTTCCGGGTGCGCTTTTTCTATTTCATCAAAAAGGATCAGGCTGTACGGCCGGTGCCGAATGGTTTCCGTAAGCTGTCCCCCTTCGTCGTAGCCCACATAGCCGGGCGGGGACCCGATGAGGCGCGCGGTCGCATGGCGCTCCATATATTCCGACATGTCGATCTGCACGAGCGCCTTTTCGTCATTGAACATGAATTCCGCAAGCGCCCGCGCAAGTTCGGTTTTTCCGACTCCCGTGGGACCCAGGAACATGAACGAGCCGAGCGGCTTATTCGGGTCCGAAAGCCCCGCGCGCGCCCTCCGGAGCGCCCGCGCGACCGCCTGAATCGCCTCTTCCTGCGCCACCACGCGCTTCCCCAGCGCCTCTTCTATCTTTATAAGCTTCTCGCTGTCGGATTCAAGCATCCTCTGGAGCGGAATACCCGTCCACGTTGCCACGATTGCCGCCACGTCTTCCTTATCCACCGATTCTTTCAAGAATCTCGGCTCGGCGTCCGCGCGCTTACCTTTCTTGCCACCTCCACCTCCGCCCGAGGCGGATCCGCCTTTGGCGGAGAAATGCTTTTTCTCATACGCATCAAAATCCTTCTGCGCCTGCGGGAGCTCGCCATAGACGATTTGCGCCACGCGCTCAAGATTGCCGTCCCGTTCCGCCACTTCAACCTCGCGCTTGAGGTTCTCTGTTTTTTGGCGCAATTCGTGAAGCGTGCCGAACTTCATTTTTTCGGTGTGCCACCGCGCCGAAAGCTCCTCGTTCTCTTCTTTGAGTTTCGTGAGCGCCGCATCAATCTCTTTAAGGCGCGGCGCGGTGTGCTCTTTCTGTTCCGCAAGCAATGCTTGTTTCTCCACTTCCAGTTTTGTGATCTCCTTCCGCGCGCGGTTCAGCTCTTTGGGCAGGCTTTCCGATTCCAGCCGCCGCGCCGCCGCCGCTTCGTCAATCAAATCAACCGCCTTGTCGGGCAAGAACCGGTCGGTGATATAACGCGCGGAGAGATTCACCGCTTCCACGATCGCTTCGTCCGAGATACGGAGCCCGTGATGGATCTCATATTTCTCCTTGAGCCCACGGAGGATCGCGATGGAGTCGTCAATGGTGGGTTCCTCCACTACGACCGGCTGGAACCGCCGTTCAAGCGCCGCATCTTTTTCAATATACTTTTGATATTCGCGTATCGTGGTCGCGCCGATAGCGTGGAGCTCGCCCCGCGCAAGTGCGGGCTTCAAGAGGTTTGACGCATCCACCGCGCCTTCCGCGGCGCCCGCGCCCACGATCGTATGGATCTCGTCAATAAAGAGAATGAGGTTTCCGCTCGCGTTCTTGATCTCTTTCATAAACGCCTTGAGGCGGTCTTCAAATTCCCCGCGGAACTTCGTGCCGGCGATAAGCGAGCCCAGGTCAAGCATAATCACCTGCTTGCCCTTCAAGGTCTCGGGAATGTCGCCCGAGACGATGCGCTGGGCGAGTCCTTCCACGATGGCGGTTTTTCCCACGCCAGGCTCGCCGATAAGCACCGGATTATTCTTTGTCCTCCGCGAAAGAATCTGGATGACGCGCCGTAATTCATCTTCCCGCCCTATCACGGGGTCAAGCTCCCCCGCTTTCGCCTTTTCCGTTATGTTGATGGCGTACTTCTCAAGCACTTGGAACTTGCTCTCGGGCGTTTCGTCGGTGATGCGCACCGAGCCGCGGAGCTGGGCGAGCACGCGGATCGCCGCGTCGCGCCGCACGCCGAATTGCGCCAGAATGTCGTGCGCGGACGACGGGATTTCAAGAATGGAAAGCAGAAGGTGTTCGCAGGAAATAAATTCGTCTTTTTGCTGGCTCGCAATCTTCGCCGCATTATCAAGCACTTTCATCAACTCCTGTGAAAGATAAAGCTGGCTCACATTTCCGCCCGACACGATCTTCGGAATGGTTTCAATGTTCCGCTCGATTTCGTCGTGCAGTTTTTCCAGATTGATGCCGCTCCGGAGCAAAAGCGGCTGCACGAGCGACTGCTGGTCGTGAATCAATGCGGAGAGAAGATGTGCGGCTTTAAGCTCGCCGTGGCTCTTTTGCGCGGCAATCTCTTGTGCGTTCTGGAGCGCCTCCTGCGCTTTTACGGTAAATCTGTGGAATCCGTTGGGCATTTGTTCTTTGTGTCATTCCCGCACAGTTTCTATGTGTCATTCCCGCGCCCGCTACGCCGGAGCGAAGGCGAGGCGAGAAGGCGGGAATCCAGTTTTAGCGATAGCTAAATCCTCATAGCTATCTGCCAACAAGTCCATTATAGCAAAAATATCATTGTTCGGAAATATGCCGGAAAATCAGGAGTGAAATATGCGATTGGCAATCTCAACCGGTGACTGCCAATATATGTCCTTGCGCGCGGTTTGTCAAATGAAAAAAGCGCTGTTTTAAAAGTGTCATTCCCGCGGAGGCGGGAATCTAGATTCCCGTCAGGATTTCCTGGATCCCCGCCTACGCGGGGATGACATATGCGGGGTTTCTGAACATGCTCTAGAGTGAAAAATTAAAAACGCCTCTGCGGGCATTCCTTGGGAAACTGAAAAATGGGTCCTCGGTCCGCCTTGCTGTGATGCGACACAGCTTGGCGAACCGAGGGGAGAGGATACAACCGACCGGACTTCTCCATGGTTCGGTCAGGGAACGACTTCGCCGGGCAGATCAGCCGGTGATGGCCGACGGCGGCGACACGGCGCCCGAGCTGACGCGCTTCTTCGTGGTCTCCGCGCTCATCGAGGGGCCGCGGGCGAACCAGGGGCTGTGCTTCATGACAGTCTCCTATTCTCCCAGACCACATGGTCCGGGGTTCCGCGACATGGTTTCCCATGCCACGGCTAATTTCAAGAATATCAAATTGCTCTCTGTTGTCAATCAAATCTGTGGATAGGTCGGCATGTGGCAAATGGCATGTGACAAAATTGCAACAAAAATCCCATCGTTTCGGAATGGGACGAAAAAATCTTCACTATCCGCAGGCAAGAGTTCTATAAAAAAACGACCTGATCCTGCTCGCTTGTCGCGAGACAACAAGCAGGACCAGGGAGCGGCCTACGCGGTCTTCGCTGGTGGAGTCGGAGCACGGAGGACTATTGTGCTCTGGCAAAAACGGACTCCGTGGGGTCCAACGGGTGCGCGCAAACCATGAGGGGTCACGAGGGGCGGCAACGTGCCGCCCTACAAAGGAGGCCCGCGTCCTTTTTCCACGGATTGTCGCCTCGGGGGCTACTTCGCCGTCCGCAGCGCCGTGTGCTTCACCGCGATCGCCGTGGTCTCCATCGCGCTCCGCGAGGGGCCACGGATGGGCCCGCAGTTCACCTTCATGACGTCTTCTCCTTCTCACCGCTCCCGAAGAGCGGCTGAATCGTCGACGTTCCGTGAGTCCCATCACCCTGGCTTCCCCGAAGGGCGTCACACCAAGGTCGGTGGGGTGCTAGTTTCAAGAATATCAAATCGTTCCTTGCTGTCAATCAAATCTGTGGATACCACAAAAATGGAATAAGATATCAAAAAATGAGAATCATTAAAAAAGAACGACCCTCGACTTGCCCCTGTACGGGCGACAAGTCGAGGGCTACGAACGAGAGTGACGCAGCAGCAGGCCCTTGCCTACTTGGCGCTGTGGGCCTCGCGGGCCGCCGACGTCACGGTCTGCTTGTTGGCCGGTCCGATCGCGAACACCATCGCGGTCGGGCCATGGATGCGGCTCATACGGAACCTCCACTCATGGCCGGTTTTGCCGTCGCCGCAAAGAGTTGCGGTTTCGCTTCCTCGCACCGCAGCACGGGGGAGCTAGACGCGCGCGAAACGTCTCTCTCGTGACGGTCTGCTATCAGCATAATCGGTTTGCTTCTCTTGTCAATCAAATCTGCGGACAACATCACAGTTGCACCTGTCCGCCTCCGGCGGAGATTCACGCGGATTTAAGGCGCGGATTTACGCAGATCAGGAACGCGGATTTACACGGATGAATCAACCCGCGTTAATCTGCGTAGATATCTGCGTTCATCTGCGGGCGCCTACGGGCGCCGCCCTAACATGAGCGTCACCATCATTTCTTTCCCGTTCCGGTACACTTTAAGCTGCACGATTTCTCCCGCGTCGTATCGCAACATAA
>MHLB01000062.1:6881-8149 GCA_001818895.1 Candidatus Liptonbacteria bacterium RIFCSPLOWO2_01_FULL_53_13 | reverse complement strand
AGGAAACCTGGCCGGTTTTCGGCAGGATGCCTATGATTCTCAAGCTCCGCCCCTTGATTTTTACTTTTTGCCCCAGCGCGTCATCCGCGCCATATAATTTTTCTTTCACTTCCGAACCGATAACTGCCACTTCGGCATAGCCGGTGACTTCCTCTTCCGTGAAAATTCTTCCCTGGTCGGGGTAGATATTGTATATGCGGAAGCCCATGCCGGTTCCGCCAAAAATAGTGGGAACATACCTTTCGTTGCCATAGGTTGCCGCCTCACTGCCGAACACGACCGGCATTATCTCTCCGGCATGGGGGACGTTGCTCTTATTGAGCAACGAATCCAAGTCCTTCTTTTTGAGGGAATCCGTGAATGTGGACAGGGAATCCACGATGCTCGTGGGATGCCTGCCGGGCGAGACCCCGATTATCTTGGAGCCCACGCTTTGGATTTGCTGGAGAATAAGATTCTGCGCGCCTTTGCCCAAAGACATCACCATGATGATGGAGGTGATGCCGATAACTATTCCCAAAATAGTGAGAAGCGAGCGGGACTTATGCGTCCTAAGCCCGGAGGCAGAGGTGGATAAAAGTTTGCGTAGTTTCATTATTTTACGAAAGAATCGCTTGCCTGCCTGCGGCTTCCGACCTCTTTGTCCTCTTGAACCAAGCCGTCATGAAGGCGGATGATTCTGCTTGCGTGCTCCGCCGTGTATGTTTCGTGGGTGATGAGAATGATGGTATGCCCCATTTTTTCGTTCAAGTTCTGGATGGTTTCCATTACCAGCTGGCCGGATTTTGAGTCAAGGTTCCCCGTCGGTTCGTCGGCAAAAATGACCTGCGGGTCGCAGACCAGCGCCCGCGCGATTGCGGCGCGCTGTTTTTCGCCTCCGGAGAGCTGGGAAGGCTGATGATTGATGCGGTGCTCAAGCCCTACGGCGCGGATGGCACGCATCGCCCGCTCTCCCCATTCTGATTCGGGGGCTGAAGAGTAGAGGAGGGGAAGCTTTACGTTCTCAAGCACCGATGTTCTTGAAAGAAGATTGAACGACTGGAACACAAATCCCATTTTTTTATTTCTGATATGCGCGAGCTCCTCCTCGCTATAGTCTGACATTTCTTTTCCGTCAAAAAAATAAGTGCCGGTGGTGTAACGGTCAAGAAATCCGAGGATATGGAGGAGTGTGGACTTGCCTGAACCGGAGGGTCCCATAATCGCCACAAACTCGCCCTTGTGGATCGTGAGTGAAATATCCTCCAGGGCTACGGTGTCTACTCCTT
>MHLB01000062.1:4988-6809 GCA_001818895.1 Candidatus Liptonbacteria bacterium RIFCSPLOWO2_01_FULL_53_13 | reverse complement strand
GCTCTCCTTCGGATACTCCGGAAAGAATTTCTATCAACCCTTCCGTTCCTCTGATACCCGTCGTAACTTCGCGTTCTTCGGGCTCAGGAACGCCTTCTTTTATAACAAGCACCACTTTTTTGCTTCCGCGATAGACGATGGAACGTTGGGGGATGACAAGCACGTTTTCCCGCGTTTGTGTTTTAATCGTAACATTCGCTGTGAGACCCGGCTTTATCGCCGGATTTTCCCGGTCCAGCATGAAAGTCGTTTTATAGGCGGGCACGCCTTCAACCACCGTTGCCGCAGGATCAATGGCAACGACTTTACCCTGGAATTTCAAACTTTCGCCGAATGCGTCAAACGTGATTACGGCAGAATTTCCTATATTCACTTTTGCCGTGTCGGCTTCGGGAACATTCGCTTCTATCTCAAGTTTCGCTTTCGAGATCACGGACACGACAGGGATATTCGCCGCAACAATCTCGCCCACCTCCGCATCCTGCATGGTCACGATGCCCGCAAAAGGAGCGCGTATGACGGTTTTTGCGAGCTGGGCGTTCACGAGCGCCACTGCCGCTTCCTGTCCGGCGATTTCCTGCGGGTCGCTTCCCGCAACTTTAAGCGCGAGCTCATCAGCAGCTTTCTCTTTTGTAAGTTTCTGGGAAGCGATCTCCTGGATTTGCGCGTTGACATTCGTAAGCGCGGTGTTGATATTCGTACGCGCAGTGGTGATAAGCGCCCGATAATCGTTCAAAGTACTCGCGCTCACGCCGGTTGCGGAAAGCGTATTGTCCGTCACTACGGTTAAAAAGCTGCGGACGGAATTCAAGCGCGCCACCGCCGATGAGAGCGCTGCGTCCAAAGATATATCGTCATTCTGAAGATTTGCGAGTTCCGATTTCCACGCATTCAGATCGGATGTCATTTTTCCCCGCTGGGCTTCGACATTTATTTTCTTCTGCGAGTCCGTCGTGGAAAAGGAAAGCTGAACGTTGGTTTCTTCGTCGTTCGAGAACAAGGTGTCAAGCTGTTTGCGCACCGCATCATCCGCCTTTGCGTACGCATCGTTTACGATATCCGCCGCGTTCGCATAATAGTTTTCCAGGTCCTTTTCCGCTTTCGCAAGGGTTGTTTGGGCGATTTTCACATCTTCCGGCCGCGCGCCGCGCACAAGCTTATCAAGCTTTGCCTGCGCTTCAGCAAGTTGCGCGGAAAGCTCGCTCGCGTCAAGCGCTACGATAAGACCTCCTGCCTCCACGCTGTCTCCCACATCACGGTACACTCGCGCGATCTTGCCTCCCTTCTCAAATGCGAGGTTGACATCGTGTACCGGTTTTGTCTTGCCGGTCGCGCTTACCTCTTGGCTTACCGAACCGCGCACAACAGTGACCAGGTTATTGACCGGCGCATCTCCCTTAAAAATCAGGTATCCGGCGATGAGTATTATTACAATACCCGCAACAATACCCGCGCGCGTTTTGAAAAAGCGCGCATATTGAAAAATGTGCTTCATATGCATGAAAGTATACAGCGATGCTAGAACTTTTCCAAGAGGCGGACGAGAAGCCCCATCGGCGCGCCCGCCGCGCCCTTCGCAAGGTAATCTCCGTCAATGGAGGTCATCCGGGGCGCGATATCAATGTGCACCCACGGATACTTTTTTGCGAACTGATAAAGGAACATCGCCCCGGTAATCGCCCCGCCCCAGCGGGTTTTCCCCGAATTGTTCCAATCGCCGAAAGTGCCTTTGATATCCTCTTCGTATTCGTCCCAAAGGGGGAGCGGCCAGACATATTCGCCTGATTCTTCGCCCAGGCGCTCAAAAAGCCGGGAAAGCTT
>MHLB01000062.1:4711-4973 GCA_001818895.1 Candidatus Liptonbacteria bacterium RIFCSPLOWO2_01_FULL_53_13 | reverse complement strand
GAGCGCCGAAGCGCGCTGGCCGAGCGCGGCCACGGCGGCGCCCGTAAGCGTTGCCACGTCAACCACGAGGCGCGGCTGGTAGCGCTCCGCATAGGTTAGGGCGTCCGCAAGGATTACGCGCCCTTCCGCGTCAGTGTTGCCGATCTCTATGGTTTTGCCCGACATGGTTTTCAGAATGTCGCCCGGGCGGTAGCTTGAGCCGGACGGCATGTTTTCAACGGCAGGCACGAGCCCCACGATATTTTTTTTGAGATTCAAGCGC
>MHLB01000062.1:3367-4672 GCA_001818895.1 Candidatus Liptonbacteria bacterium RIFCSPLOWO2_01_FULL_53_13 | reverse complement strand
GACATATCCATATGCATTTCGTTCATATAATCGCCCGGCTTGACGTTCAGCCCTCCCGAGTCAAAAGTAACGCCTTTCCCGACAAGCACCACAGGGCGTTCGCTTTTTCTTCCTTTCATATATTCCATCACGATAAAGCGCGGTTCTTCGGAAGACCCCTGCGACACGCCAAGTATGCCTCCCATGCCGAGCTTCTTGATTTCCTTCACGCCGAGCACCGTAACGCGTATCGGCAGATTTTTTGCCGCCTGTTCCGCGTCGGAAGCAAGCATCCTCGGCGTCATTTCTCCCGCGGGAGTATTCGCGAGCATCCGGCAGGCGTTTATCTCTTCGCCGATTTTCGTTCCCCGCTCAAACGCCTTTTTCACCTTAGGCGAAAGATTTCCCGAGATAATCACCTCGGCGAGCTTCGCTTTCGCGCGCTCTTCTGCGCCTTCCGTTTTATATTTATCAAATTCAAAATCGGCGAGCGTAAATTGGCACGCCATAAGTTCCGCGACATCTGTGGCATTTGCAGGGTTCTTTGAGAATTTGAGGAATGCGCCGAAGGGAATTTCCATGCGCGCGATTTTATTCGCCTTTGCGGTTGCGACAACCTTGCGGAGAAGCAAGATGAACTTCCGGCGCGTCATTTCCTTCTTTTTCCCCGCGCCGATATTGATTACTTTCGCCCCGGAAGGAAGCCGCAAAACCTCCGTATCTTTCTCCTCCGAGAGCGCAACTAAGGCGATTTCGTGGTCTTGTTTCGCCGGACTAGAACCTTTTTTCGGATTTATAAGCCCCCACACCAAACGGGCATTGCCGTTTGCTGTGCGAGATTCGCTTGATGCCCGTTCTGGTGTGGGGGTGAAAGTGAGTTTCATTGGCAATATTGTAGCACGATTTTCGCTAGGACGCAACTTCCATAATTGAACCGTACCCGTAATCGTGCTATAGAAGAAACATGCTAAGCGGATTCTGGAAAAAACTGAAAAAACCTTTCACGATCCTTGCGCCGATGGCGGAAGTGACGGATGTGCCGTTCCGCGCGATTGTGCGCGAGCTTGGACGGTTTACCCGAACCGGCAGCTTCGGCGGCCGAGGCGGGCCCGACGTGTTCTATACGGAATTTGTTTCCGCGGACGGCCTTGCGTCAAAAGGAAGAGAGAAGCTTATCAAAAATCTTGCATTCCGCAAAGTTGAAAAACCCATCGTGGCACAGTTCTTCGGCGCGAATCCCACGCATATCCGGGAAGCGGCCGCGCTCGCGCGGGAACTCGGATTTGACGGCGTGGATATCAATATGGGGTGCCCCGACAGAAAAGT
>MHLB01000062.1:0-3354 GCA_001818895.1 Candidatus Liptonbacteria bacterium RIFCSPLOWO2_01_FULL_53_13 | reverse complement strand
GCGAGAGATCATCGCGGCGGCAAAGGAAGGCGCAAAAAATATTCCGGTTTCAATAAAGACACGCCTCGGTTACGGGACAGTCTCACTTCAATGGATTGAAGCGCTTCTTGAAACGGAAATTTCCGCGCTTATCGTGCACCTTCGCACGATGAAAGAAATGTCAAAAGTTCCCGCGCACTGGGAACTGATGGAAGAAATATCAGCGATGGCGCATGCGAAAGGGACGCTCGCCGTCGGGAACGGCGACGTGCGCGATATGAACGAAGTGCGGGAAAAGTGCGTTTCGTACGGCGCGGACGGCGTGATGATTGGCCGGGGCGTTTTTGCGAACCCGATGGTCTTTTCGGGGCGGGATTTTTCCGTGCTTCCTCCGAAGGAACGCATCGCGATACTTCTCCAGCACGTCCGCCTTTTTGACGAATTCTGGGGGACTGGAAAGAACTTTGATGTCATGAAACGGTTTTTCAAAATATACGTTTCCGATTGGGAGGGTGCAAAAGACCTGCGCATAAAGCTGATGGAAGCAAAAAGCGCGGTGGAAGCGGAGCGCATAATTTCCGAAACGCCTGACACGCTGCTTGCCCCGCGGCAAAGCTCTGCGGGGTCTTAGCCGTTTTTTAATTGATTTTTATGTTTGGCGCAGGGTGGTATGATGCATCATACCACCCTGCGTGGGGCAGAAAATAAAGATTTCCTTTTCACGTTTCTTCGTTTATAATTTCCCCGTCATCAACAACTTGCCACCTGTCACATGTCACCTAAAACATATTGGTTCAAACCCAAGCGCTTCTGGAAATATTTCGCCGCCTATTATCCCGTGTCGTGGCAGGGGTGGCTCACGGTACTTATCGCATTATGGATACTTGTCAAGCTGTTTTTGGCGATTGACCGGACATCCAGTTCCGGAAGCGATACGCTCTTCTCGTTTACGCCTTATGCCATCGCGGTTTTAGGGGTGCTTGATATCATCACCCTCCACACGGGAGAATATCCACAGTGGTGGAGGCATTGGAGAAAATAGTTGTGGTATACTTGCATGTATGGGAATTGAGCAAATACCAGAGTTTGAGATAGGTCCCGAAGAATCCGGAGGACTTCCTTCGTCTATTGAAAGCGGGTTCGCCGAGTTTAAAACAGGCACATACGAGAAGGGCGACCGGGTGTTTATCGTCCACGACGGCGTACTCGTTGAGGGCGTGGTTGAAGATGTTGAAAGAACCGGCAACGGGATTTTTTTTCGCGTGAAAAAAACAGATGGAACAGTAGAACGGGTCAGCGTCCACGACCTTGTTCCGGAGAACGGAGTCGCACCGGAGGAAATCTGATGAAAAATTATGCCAAAGTCGGCAACCGCAACGGGCGTCCGGCATACCGGACGGCGGCGGCGTTCCGTTTTCGCAAGTTTCAGGAAGTAAGAAGGGTAAAAGCGGGAAAGCGCGAGATATGAAAATTTTTGTACGCGTCACCGCGGGTGCGCGCAAAGAGAAAATAGAAAAGGCGGAGGATGGGAAATACGCAATATGGGTCAAAGAAAAGCCGAAGGAGAATGAGGCGAATTTTGCGGTGCTTCGCGCGCTCGCAGGGCATCTTCGCGTCCCTCAATCGCGGATTCGTCTCATGCAGGGGCGTACGAGCAGGGAAAAAGTGTTTGAAATTAGCGATTAACCGAAGCGCGGGGTATAATGCTCTATGCAATGAAGCTCAAAAATTTCGACCAACTTGTGGGCTCGGACTTGAGAAAACAGGGGCTTTTGATTTTGGAAGCGGGGCTCGCGGCGATTGACACCGAAACCGTGATACGAAACACGGTCAAACTTGAACCCGGAGTTCTTATCGCAGGCGATACGCGCCACGAGCTAAGCGATTCCGCGCGCGTTTTTTTCGTGGGCGTCGGAAAGTGCGCCGTTGAAGGAGGGCGCGCGATAGAAGGGATTTTGGGAGAACGGCTCGCGGACGGCATCGTGCTTGATATCAAAAAAGAAACCTCGTTCGCAAAACTGCGGTATTACGAAGCGACGCACCCGATGCCTTCCGAGGCGAACATGCGCGGCACCGATGCGATCGTTTCGCTTCTGCGCAATGCTGGCAAGGAAGATATCGTGCTTTTCCTTATCTCCGGCGGAGGGTCAACGATGCTCTGCATGCCGGAAGAAAGGAACTACGAAGACGAAGTCGCCATTCTCGCCGCGCTTGTCGCCGCGGGCGCGAATATCAAAGAGGTCAACACGGTGCGGAAACACCTGTCAAAGGCGCGCGCGGGGCATCTGGCGGAGTTCGCATATCCGGCGCGCTCCGTAGCGCTCATTTTTTCCGATGTGCCGGGAGACGATATCCAGTTCATCGCTTCGGGGCCGACGGTAAGGGACGAAACCACGGTGGCGGACGCCGATGCGGTACTTACGAGATATCATGTCGCGGAAACCTGCAATCTGCCGAATATCCGCCTTATTGAAACGCCGAAAAGCGATATCTATTTTGAAAAAACCACGAATATGATCGCAGTATCAAACCTCACCGCGCTTCGCGCGATGGAAGAGAAAGCGAAAGAACTGGGTTTTCGTCCGCAGACGGTTGACGCGCATATTGAAGGGGAAGCGAAAGAAGTGGCGAAAACCATCATAGAAAAACTTCATAAACAGCGAAGCAAGGCGGTGCTCCTTTATGGAGGAGAAACGACGGTGACCGGCGCGGGAGAAGGAAAAGGGGGCAGAAACCAGGAGCTTGCGCTCGCGGCGCTCGGAGGGGTCATTGAAGGAGAGCTCCTTATCTCCGTCGCGTCCGACGGGCATGACAACGGCGAGTATATGGGAGCGATTTGTGATACAATAACTCTTGCGCACGCATCGCAGGCGGGCATTGCTCCGCAGGAATTTTTAAAAGCGCACAATTCCACGCCCTTCTTTGAACGCACCGGCGATGCGCTCGTAAGCGGGCCGACCGGATCAAACGTTTCCGACCTGATGCTCGCGATGAAGAAATGAGAGCGATATGAACAATCTTGAAACAAAATTCGTACTTTGGTTTGAGGAGATCGGCATTGAACATATTCCCGAAGTGGGAGGGAAAAATGCCGCGTTGGGAGAAATGTACGGGCATTTGGTGCCGCTCGGGGTGAATATCCCGAACGGGTTCGCCATCACTGCCGCGGCATACCGGCATTTTTTGGAACAGACGGGGCTCAAAGAGAGAATTGCCGAGACGCTTAAAGGGCTTGATACGAAAAATCTGAAAGATCTGCGGACGCGGGGAAAAGCAGTGCGGGAAATGATTTTGGAAGCGGTGCTTCCCAATGACCTTTCTGCCGCGATCTCGGAAGGATATCTCGCGCTTGAATCGCGGTATGGGAAAAACGCG
>MHLB01000061.1:35994-39897 GCA_001818895.1 Candidatus Liptonbacteria bacterium RIFCSPLOWO2_01_FULL_53_13 | reverse complement strand
ATTCCAAAAGTTAAAACTTGCACAAGAATTTGGGATGGAGGAAGAAGTTGACTTAAGGAAAAAAGCAATTCAAGAGCTACACATTGCGGCTGATGAGAGTATACTTAAAAATGAACACAAAGATCTTTTAAAAGAGTTGTATCAAGCCGCCAATTCTGTAGGAGAAGGAGTTATTATCGTTGAAGATGCTGCTTTTAGAGAGGGGCTTGAAACTAGGTTCGGTCGCACCAGGCACTTGTCTTTCAACGTTGAGGTATCAGATAAGGAAGGAACGGCTAGCTATGCAGGTATTACTCCTGGCGAATACTTGCTTGTGCCTGATACAGTTTTTGTACTTAGATTTGAAGGAAATAAAGTATTTTTATTAAAGAATCCTTTTTATGCAGAGATTTTAAGAAGACTAGATAAGTACGAATCAAGCAGGTTATAGCTGTCAGTTACCAAAGAATAAACCAGATTCCCGAATTGTCTTGACTTAAACCTATCGATCCTTCCGTCATAGCCCGACGGGCGACGATGGCGGAATCCGAGTATCCGTGGCATTGAAAAACCTAGATTCCCGCTTTCGCGGGAATGACAACGGGGATGGCGCGGGAAGGGAGGGGGCAATGGGAAGAAAGGGGTAAAAGGGAGAAAGAGAAAAGGAAAATAAGAAAACGTGAACGAAAATGGAGGAAGGGGAAAAAAGGGAAAATCCCTCCCCTTCGGGACTCCCTTTAGGAAAGGGAGAATAGGCAAGCTCTAGAACCCGATAAGATGCTCAAGCGTTTCAATGAGCGTTTCTTCGTGTTCAATTTTCGGGACTATTTTGCGGAGCGCTTGCTCTATTTCCTCAAACCGGTCGTGGGGCACATGCACGCGCACCGCGGGGCGGAATCGGCGCTTGAAATAGATCACGAAGTTCGGCCATTCGTCCGACCAATGCTCGTCAACGGAAAAACTTTCAAAGTCGGCAGACGGGTAAAAGGTCTTTTTGCCGATAGCTAGGCCCTTCTCGGTAAGCGTGAATTCGTGCGTGACGGGCACGCGGTTTGCCCAAATGAGCATCAGCACTTCGGCGATGAGCACGAAAAAGCCGAACAGGAAATTCCTCTGCCACGCCGCAACCGCGATAAGCAGTACTGCGACCACAATGCTTCCCCAGTACCACGAAACGCTTTTGGGGCGATATTCAAATTCGGGAGCGGACCAGTCAATGTGCATCAGTTATTTATGTTGATTAATTACTTTCTTTACTGCATATATTATAGCATATCCGCTAGACATAATTGAAAATGTAAATATCAAAATGGAAAATGACAGTTTAAAATGTAAAATGTTACGCCGTCCATTTTTTAATTTTGCATTGTCACTTTGCATTGTCATTTTTCCGCCCGAGGCGGATCCGCCTTCGGCGGAGATTTTTCAACTTTACACTATTTATGCCTTCGCCACCGCGAGCGCCAAAATCCGGCGCGCACCCGCGCCTTTCAAGACCCGTGCCGCTTCAGAAAGAGTCGCGCCGGAAGTGACCACGTCGTCCACGAGAATAATGTTTCTTCCCGCAACGGGGCCCGCATCCGCGACGGAGAAGCACCCCTCCACGTTTTTTCTGCGCGCTTCAATCCCTTTTATTTCGCTTTGCGGTTTGGCATGGCGCGAGCGCGTGAGCGCGTCAGAAGCGATGGGGAGGGAGAACCGGCCGGCGATGTGTTTTGCGATGAGGAGCGACTGGTTGAATCCGCGTTCCCGCTCGCGCCTTGCGGAAAGCGGCAAAGGTATGACCACGGGGCGGGGGAGGACTCGTCCCGTTAGAGGTAGCCCGCCTCGAGACCCCTTCGGGGCGCGCTCACGCGCGGGCGCGACCTCTAACGGGATGAGCGAAAGCGAATCAAGATAGTTTCCCGCGAGGCGGGCAAGCGGTTCCGCGGCGCGCGCGTTATAGCGGAATTTGAGTGCGTGGATGAGGTTCGTGACCGCGGGGTCGTGGTATTCGCACGCCGCCGCGAGAAGGTAGGGGAAGCGCGGGTGGCACACGCGAGCGGAAACCAAGCGCCTCGCGCGGCACGCTCCGCAGAAGAAACTCGTATGCGTGGCGATTCCCGCGAAGCACGGTTCGCAAAGCGCGTCGCCGTCTTTCATATATGCGCGGCATCCCGCGCATCGCGCGGGGAAAAGCAGGCCAAGGAGAAAGGAAGATAGATTCATATAATAGTGGTATACTTTAAGTATATGATACTAATATACAAATTGTACTAATGATACGAATAATACAAATGGGCACTATTCGTATCCATTAGTATCATTCGCACGCATTCGTATATTGGTATCACGCACGCCATGAACCCCTTCTCTTTCGTCAAGCAAACCATCTCGCCGTCGTATCTCGGCGTGGATATCGGCACCACCTCAATTAAAATTGCGGAGGTGACCGGCGGCGAACAGCTGCCGAAACTCGTGAATTACGGAATTCTTGAAAGCAAAAGTTCCCTTGCGCGCGCGAACACGGTGTTCCAAACCAGCAGTTTGAAATTGTTTGAAAAAGGAATTGAAGAGATTCTCGGCACGCTCCTTGAGAAAGTGCAGCCGCATACGAAGGAAGCGATCGCATCGCTCCCGGGATTTTCCGCATTTATGACCGTGGTGGATTTTCCCGAGATGAGCCCGCAAGACCTCGCGCGCGCCATCGGGTTCAAGGCGAAAGAATACATCCCTCTACCCGTGAACGAGGTGGCGCTGGACTGGCTGAACGTGGGGACGTATGAAGATGAAAAGGGAATGAGATATGTGCAAGTCCTCCTCATTTCCGTGCCGCAGGAGCAGATACGAAAGTACCAGCAGATTTTCAGGAACGTCGGGCTCACGCTTCGCGCGCTTGAGATAGAGGGGTTGAGCCTGGTGCGCAGTTTGATCGCGGGCGACCCCACCCCAACGCTCATTATGGATATCGGAAGCCGTTCCACGGCGGCAATCATCGCGGACAAGGGGGTGTTGCGCTTCGCAACCCAAAGCGATTTCGCCGGCGCATCGCTCACGCAGTCGCTTGCGGCAAGCTTGAACATCAATCCCGTCCGAGCCGAAGAAATGAAGCGGGAACGGGGCATATTGGGCACCGGACCCGTCTCAGAGTTATCCACAATCATGTCTCCCATGCTTGATGCTATACTTAATGAGGTAAAGAGATCGCTCCGCGTTTACGAGAGCCAGTTTCACGATTCAAGAAATATGGAGAGAATCATCTTGAGCGGCGGGGGAGCGAATCTTATGGGGATAGAAGCGTATGTAAGCGAAGCAATGGGCGTTCCCGCAGTCAAGGCCGCGCCGCTCCATCGCTTTGAATACGAAAGCGGGATAGAACCGCTCGCGGGGGAGTTGGGGCCGTTCCTCTCCGTTGCGCTCGGGCTATCACTCCGCGAGTTCACATAAATTAGAAATTAGATCAATTAGAAATTAGTCATTCTCTATCTCCATGCCCCTACCTTCCTCCGTCGCCGAACAAACAAGATGGGAACCCTCGCGGGTGCCGGGGTGGTCCGGGCGGCTGCTTATGTTCTCGCTTACGGTGTTTTTGGTAAGCGTGATGAGCTACCTCGGGCTCGCGCTCGCCTATAAGCCGAATTTGGACAAGCGGGAAGCGGAGTATAAAAAGAAAGTTGAACAGCAAAGCCAAAAAATTTCCTCGCTGAAACAGGAGGAAATCGTCGCGTTCTATTCGCAGATCGAGAATGTGAAAAAGTTGTTGCAGTCGCACGTACAAGCATCGCGCGTATTCGAGCTCCTGGAAGAAAAAACGCTTCCGACGATCGCCTACGGGAAATTCGGGCTCGCTTCTGCGACGAACGAAGTGAAGCTTACCGGCACTACCAGATCGTTCGCCGAGGTGAGCAAACAGGCGGAAGCGCTCTCCGAAGATGCGCGCGTGCG
>MHLB01000061.1:33458-35984 GCA_001818895.1 Candidatus Liptonbacteria bacterium RIFCSPLOWO2_01_FULL_53_13 | reverse complement strand
GTAGGCAACGTCACGAGCGATGCGGCAGGGAACTGGAACTTTGATTTCGTCGTTACGCTCGCACCGAGCGTTCTCGCCGACGAATCGCTTGACCTCGCGCCTTCCGGAGCGTCCCAAAACTCGGCGGGCTCTCCCGCATCAACCTCCACGGGACAGCCGGGGCAATAAATCTTCACTAAACCACCATGAAACAATCGGTTAAACGGATGATAAGCGCCATCGTTTCCCTCCTCCTTCTTGTGGGCGCGTTTGTGGTGTTCGTGAACTACGTACAGCCCGCATATACGGACGTCTCGGATACGAACGCGAGAATCCTTTCGGAAGAGGCATTTTTGAACGAACAAACGAATATCATCAAAAAAGTGGAGGAGGCAACCGGCTCGTACGAACAGGGAATTGACGCGAGAAAACAAATCGCGCTCGCCCTGCCCGCGGCTCCGGAAATCGCGAGCGCCATCCACCAGCTTGGCGGCATCGCGCAGATCAACAATCTCATACCCCACTCGTTCGCCGTCACGTTGCCTACGGCCGCTTCGCAGGGGGCGAGAGCCGCGGATGACCTGCAGAAAAAATTTTCCACGGACCGGCCGGTGTCTTCCGTGACCATACGGATGGAACTCGCGGGGTCCTATGAGGATTTCAAGCGCTTCTTGGGAAACGTGGAAACCAATATCAGGATTTTTGACGTGAAGGCCATCTCCTTCCAGCCGGTAGGCAAGCCGACGCAGAATCTGTATTCCTATACGCTCACAGTCGCCGCGTATTATCAAAACCAATAACCCAACATGGCCATTGTCATAGAAGAGGAAAGAAGAGCATCAAGCGGCGCATGGGTCGCGATCCTGATGTGGGTCGTGTTTATCGGGGCGCTTGCCGCGGGATTTTATTATGTATTTGTGAAAAAGCCGGATTTGATTCCCATCGCCACACCCAAGGGATTTATAGATACCAAAACAATTTCCGAGCTCCCGCTTGATCCCGGCAAAGTGCTCCAAAGCGCGCGGTTCCAGTCCCTTACGAATCATGTGAACGAAGGAGCGGTGGGCCAGGTGGGGCGCAGTAATCCGTTTTTGGGGTTCTGACGAACGAGGCGATAGGTTATAGATGATAGGTGATAGCGAGGTCGGGTTTTTGGTGTATGATATATATATGTTTTGTCTATAACCTATAATCTCACACCTATAACCTATCTATGACCGACCTTGAACTTTTGAATGCCTTGCAGGCGAAAAGCGTGTTGAGCGCGGAGCAGGCAACCGCGCTCAAGAAAGACATCGCGCTTTCGGGGCGCGCGCTTGAGGACGTGATTTACGAGCGGAGGATTGTGGACGATGCGAAGGTGGTCGCGGTCAAAAGCGAGATTCTCGGCGTGCCGTACCAGCACGTGGATGCCGCCTCCGTTGACGCGTCGCTCGCAAGCGTGATTCCCGAGGACACCATGCGCACCTATCGCGTGGCTCCGCTTTCAAAACAGGACACGACGCTTGTCGTGGGTATGGTGAACCCGGACGACACCAAAGCGCAGGAAGCGTTGCGATTCATCGCCCGGCGGCTGCGGCTTGACCTCGGCGTATACCTTATCTCTTACGGCGACTTTCAGGAATTGTTGCGCAAAATTTCTCCCTACAAATCCGCCGTGGAATCGGCGGTGCGCTCCTTAAGCACCGCGTCCATGGGAAGCGGGCGCAAAGCGGTCCGTTTTGACGAAGATATCGCGAAGGGCGGAGAAGAAGCGCCCATTATCAAAATCGTGTCGGATACGTTCCGGGAAGCGGTGCAGAGCAGGGCATCCGACATTCACCTTGAGCCGCAGGAGAATTATCTGCGCATCCGTTTCCGCGTGGACGGCGATTTGCACGAGGTGGCGACGCTTCCCGTGGAACTCGCCCAGCCCATCATCTCGCGCGTGAAAGTTATTTCCAATCTGAAGATTGACGAAACGCGCGTTCCGCAGGACGGCAGATTCCGCGCGAAGGTCGCCGACCGCGACATTGACTTCCGCGTTTCCACGTTTCCCACTCCGCTCGGCGAGAAAGTGGCTATCCGCGTGCTTGACCCGACCACAGGGCTCAAAAGTTTTGAAACCTTGGGCCTCACCGGCGGGAATCTTCTCGCGGTTGAAGAAGGGCTCGCAAAGCCGTTCGGCATGATTCTCATCACGGGCCCCACCGGTTCCGGGAAAACCACCACGCTTTATGCGCTTCTCTCGCGCTTGAATAAAGAGAATGTGAATATTGTTTCGCTGGAAGACCCGGTTGAATATTTCGTGGCGGGGCTCAACCAATCGCAGGTGCGCCCGGAGATCGGCTACGATTTCGCTTCGGGGCTCCGCGAAATCCTGCGCCAGGACCCCGACATCATTATGGTCGGCGAAATACGCGACCGCGAAACGGCAAGCCTCGCCGTGCAGGCGGCGCTTACCGGCCATATCGTGCTTTCCACATTGCATACCAATAATGCCGCCGGCGTCGTGCCCCGCCTGCTTGATATGGGCGTGGAGCAGTTTCTTCTGCCGGTGGCGCTGAA
>MHLB01000061.1:29550-33308 GCA_001818895.1 Candidatus Liptonbacteria bacterium RIFCSPLOWO2_01_FULL_53_13 | reverse complement strand
CTACCGGAGCGAGGGGTGCGAGCAATGCAAGAATCGGGGGACGAAAGGACGCGTAGCGGTCTACGAAGCGCTTCACATGTCAAAGGGCCTGAAGGAAATAATGAACGAACGTCCCACGGCGCAGAAAATTCTTGCGGAGGCGAAGAAACAGGGAATGCTTACCTTGCGCGAGGACGGAATTTTAAAGGCGCTCCAGGGGACCGTCTCCATGGAGGAGGTGCTGAGGAGTACGGAAGAGGAGGAATAAACAAGAGTATGGTAGAATGGTAAATGAGATATGAGATATGAGATATGAGAGTTTCCTTTCCATGACCTAAAACCTAAAACCTATCAACTAAAACCTACCCCAATGGATTACACAGAAAAATTAAACGAGCTTCTTACCGCGACCGCCCGCCAGAATGCGTCCGACTTGCACTTGAGCGTCGGCCGGTATCCCACGCTCCGCATAGACGGCGCGCTCGTACCGCTTGAAAAAATGCCGGTGCTCACTCCGGAAGCGGTGGACGGGATCACGACCGCCATGCTCACCGAAGAACAAAAAGCGCGGCTTTCAAAAGAGCACCAGCTTGACTTTGCCTACGCCTTTGAAGACAAGGCGCGGTTCAGGGTGAACGCGTATTACCAGCGCGGCTATCTCGCCGCGGCGCTCCGCCTCATCCCGGCGCAGATCAAGACCGTGGAAGAACTGAGCCTCCCGCCGATCATCAACGAGTTTGCCCGGCTTTCGCAAGGATTCATTCTTCTCGTGGGTCCCGCAGGGCACGGCAAATCAACCACGCTTGCGGCGATCCTCGACCAGGTAAATCATACGCGCGCCGATCACATCATCACCGTGGAAGACCCGATCGAATATCTGTTCACCCAGGACCGCGCGATCGTTTCGCAGAAAGAAGTGGGCACCGATACGGAGAACTTCACCGAAGGCCTGCGCACCATTTTGCGGCAGGACCCCGACGTTATCATGATAGGTGAAATGCGCGACGCGATGTCCATTTCAACCGCGATGACGGCTGCGGAAACCGGGCATTTGGTGTTCTCCACGCTTCACACCAATTCCGCATCGCAGACAATCGACCGTATCATTGACTCGTTTCCCCCCGGACAGCAGAGCCAGGTCACGTCCCAGCTTGCCTCTACGCTCGTAGCGATCGTGTCCCAACGGCTTCTGCCCCGCATCGCGGGCGGGCGCGTGCCGGCGGCGGAAATTATGATAGTGAACCCGGCGATCAGAAACCTCATCCGCGAGCGCAAAGTGTACCAGATAGACCTGGTGATCGAGACGAGCCTGCAGGAAGGCATGATTGCGCTGAACCGCGCGATGGCGAATCTCGTGAAAAACAAAGAAATTTCGCTTGAAAGCGCAGAGCTTTATTCGCAAAACCCCGCGGAATTGAGGATATTGCTGGAAAAAATATAGAAATCAGTGTGATGCGAATCTACGAATGATATGCGAATCTACAAATTGCTAATGTGGGATACGCGCATCCATTCGCAATTCGCACAATTAGCATAAGATTTGTAGATTAGCATCATCCCAATGAAGTTTGAATACCAGGCGAAAACAAAAGAAGGGGAAACGCAGGTCGGTTTCGTTGAAGCCGCCTCCAAAGACGCGGCGGGCGTTATTCTCGGAAGCCACAACCTTTTTATTCTGAAGCTTGCCGAAGTGGGAGGGGAGCGGTGGTATGACCGCATCGCTTCGTTTTTCACCGGCGTGAAGAGGGAACAGATGGTGGTCTTTACCCGCCAGCTCTCTACGCTTCTGGAATCCCAGCTTCCTCTCGGGAAAGCGCTCACCATGCTCTATGAGCAGACGACGCATCCCGTGTTAAGGGAAGCGGTGTATCAGATCTCGCAGGACGTGACTTCCGGTCTGGCGTTCTCGCAGGCGCTTGAGCGGCATATGGACATTTTCTCAAAGTTTTTTGTGAGCATGGTGCGCTCGGCGGAGGTGACGGGGAAACTGAACGAAGCCGCCGGTTTTATCGCGGACTACACCGAAGAAGAAGCGGTACTCGTAGCGAAAACAAAATCCGCGCTTACCTATCCGGCTATTCTCATCGGGCTCTTCATCGTCGTCGCGTTCATTATGGTGACCGTGGTGTTCCCGCAGATCAAGCCGATATTTGAAGAATCGGGCGTCGCCATTCCGCTCTTCAGCCGGGTGCTCATAGATTCAGGGGTGTTTATCTCGCGGTTCTGGCCGGCGATGGTTATCCTTGTCATTTTCCTGGTCGGCGCCCTGCTTGATTACATGCGGACGAACGAAGGAAAAGCGTTCTTTGACGATCTCAAGATCCATATGCCCATCGTCCGGAGAATATACGTACCGCTTACCCTTACGCGGTTCGGGAACGCGGCCTCCACGCTTGTGAGGGGCGGCGTGCCTCTTGCACAGGCAATGGAAATCGTTGCCGAGACGATTGACAACGTGGTCTATCAGGACGCCCTTCACGAAGTGGCAAACGATGTGCGGCAAGGCAGGCTGCTTTCCGAGTCGCTTGCGTCGCGTACGGAGTATTTCCCCCCGCTTGTTTCGCAGATGATTGCCGTAGGGGAAGCAACCGGCCAGCTTGACCAGATATTCGCGCGCCTCACGAATTTTTACCGGAGGGAAACCGACACGATAGTGAATAACGCCGTAGACCTGATCCAGCCGGTACTGATGGTCGTGATCGGCGTGCTGGTGGGCGTGCTTTTTGCCGCAATCCTTATCCCGCTCTACCAATTGACGGGGAGCGTGCGCTAGTGCGATAATCATAGAGTAATCGCGAACAACGCGAATTTAGCAAATAATGCGAAAAAGGGAATCACAAAAAGGTTTTACATTGATTGAAATGCTCATCGTTATCGCGATCGTGGGCATTCTCTCGTCCTTGGTGCTCGTGGGGCTTGGCCCCGTGCAAAGGCAGGGAAGGGACGCGCGGAGGATTTCCGATTTGCGGCAAGTGCAAACGGCGCTTGAGCTCTATTATGCCAAAAACGGCAACTATCCCCGGGTGACGACGTGGCAATCGCTCAAGGACGAGCTTACGAGAACCGAAGGAGGAGGGATCGGCGTGAAGAAAATTCCCGATGACCCCACGTCGGGGCGCTTTTACAAGTATGGCGTATCTGCGGACGGGGGGTCTTATACGCTTGGCGCGGAGCTTGAAGACGTGAACAACCCGAATCTCGACAGCTCTTCTCACGGGGTTCTGAACGGGGTTTCCTGCGACAAGCCGGTCTATTGTCTTGAATTTTAGTGCCATGACTCTCGCGCGTTTTTTCTTCGGCGCCATCATCGGCAGTTTTTTGGACGTCGTTGCGTCGCGGTACGACCCGGATAAATTTCTTTTCGCGCGCCAAGGTATAGGCGGGAGGTCAAGATGCGTTTCGTGCGGTACGGTGCTTCGGTGGTTTGAGCTTATCCCGCTCGTAAGTTTTATCGTGCAACGGGGACGGTGCCGTACGTGCAAAAAACGCATCGCGCGCGAGCATTTCTTCGTGGAAATAATTTCCGGGCTTATCGTCGCGTATGCCCCGCTCGCGGTCAAGGCATCCGCCGCATATTGGTACGAACCCCGGTATCTTTGGCTCGCGGAATCGCTATGGACCGTAGTGCTCCTTATCCTTTTTCTCATCGCGCTTATTGACGCCCGCCTCCAGCTGATCCCCGACGAGGCGAACATCCTGCTCGCGGTTGCGGGAATCGCGCTTACCTTCTTGGGGCGCGCTTCGTTCGGGCCGGGCGCAGGGTCGTTTCTCGGACACTA
>MHLB01000061.1:18309-29507 GCA_001818895.1 Candidatus Liptonbacteria bacterium RIFCSPLOWO2_01_FULL_53_13 | reverse complement strand
TTGTCCTTTTCGGATTTCTTGTGCTGGTAACCAAAGGTAGAGGGATGGGAGTCGGGGATGTAAAACTTGCCGCCGTACTCGGCATCGTATTCGGCTGGCCCGACGCGCTTATTTCATTCGCGCTCGCCTTCATTGTCGGCTCGCTCTTCGGATTGTGGCACATATTTTTGCGAAAAGGCGGCCTGCCCGCCGATGCTCGTTGGCAGGCGGGAATGAAAAGCGCGGTTCCTTTCGGACCATTCCTCGCGCTCGGCGCCGCCCTCGTGTTCTTCTTCGGCGAACCGCTTATGAGATGGTATTTTTCGTTTATTCCTCTTTAGCGCGTGCTCAATTTTCCTGCGTCATCCCCGTGGTTTGTCCTCCGTAACTCGGATAGTGAAGGAGGAAAGGCGGGAATCTAGCTCTTGCCTGTTCCGTCTGGACCCCCGCCTACGCTTGCCGACTATCGGGCGAGCGGGACAACGAAATAATATCGTGGTTGGTCTAGACGCATATTGCCTGTTATTATAGCGCCATGGAGAATCCTGGTTTTCTTAGAGAAAAATATGGCTTGCATAACGCCCCAGAAGTGGTGGCGGCCACAAAGCGCACGGAAAAACGTATCGGCAAGAAGCTTCCAACAGGTACGGCAGAGGATGCCGAAATCCGTATAGAGAATTATCTTGACCGGCTGAAGAATGTTATCCACCCTCCCGAACTGAAAGGTCATGCGGATTTTGACAGACAACGGAGGAATCTCGAAATGCTGAAACGTTCTTTGCACGAGCGATTCGTTATCAAGCCCGAGGATATTCCAGAAGCATATTTTGCATCCGTCCAGAAGAGGCACGAGGAAGAGGGCCGCCCTCTTGATGCCATACCGGATGAGATAAGGAAAGAGCTTTCAGAAACCATCATAGTCGACCAACAAAATTCCCTTGATCAATGGGTTGATTATCTTTCTTCGGGAGACGCAAAATATCCCGATTATCTCAAATACTTCGCTTTTCGGAGCATATTGCGGATGGGCCGATATGACAAAAAGAAAAAATCTTTTTCCGAGCGGACTGGTGGAGCCATTGCCCCGTTTCCCGACCTGAACCGCGAGGCCCTTGCTATTGTGCTTGAATCGTTTGAGCGGCAAGCAAGAGGAGAACCGCTTAAATTCGGCTACGACATAGAAGAAGGGACAAAACAAAGATTTTTCCAGTTTCTCAAACAGAAGAACTTCGCCAAGCTCTACGCCCTAGCCGTTGAAGAGTTCAAGCCCATTCCCGAGGAACTGCTTAGCGTCACCGAAGGAAAGTGGGTAAAATACCCAAAAGGGTCCGATGCCACCCGGCTCGTTCAATCCATCGCCCCGTATGGCACCGGATGGTGCCTGCGAGGCGAATCAATGGCACAAAGGTATCTTAAAGAAAACGACCTTGAGATTTTTTATTCCCTGGACAAGGAAGGCAAGCCAACCGTTCCGCGCGTGGTTATGGTGAGTGAAAATGGGATTATCTCCGAAGTCCGTGGCGTTGCCGAAGACGAGCATCTTGATTCCCACATCAACAGTGTCGTTCAGGAAAAACTCGCCGGTCTCCCAGACGGCAAAAGATACGAGAAGAAAGCTCGCGATATGACGCTACTTACCGCGATCAAGAACAAAACCGAAGCTGGCGAAGCGCTTACAAAAGACGATCTAGTTTTCCTCTATGAGATCAATGCTCCCATCGAGAGCTTTGGCTATGGGACGAACGATCCGCGCGTCAAAAAAGTTCGCGCAGAAAGGAACTCCGAAGAAGATATGCCGATTGTATTTGAGTGCGATAAAGGCCAAATTGCGCGGAGCTTAGCCGATATCAAAGGGAACACGAAGGCCTATATCGGGCCACTTGCGTCCGGCATCTTTAGCGCCATCCAAAAGCACGACATTGAGCACATCTATACCTCGTTCCCGGAAGGGCGGATTGGCAGGCGCACTATCAAGGGCGGCACTTTATCAGAAGAAGAACTCAAGCGGCAGATAGAACAGGCGAATCATGAGAAAAAAATAAACATAAGCCAGTGGGCTTTGAGCATGCTTGAAGGGAATGACATAGAGGGAAAGAAATTTGCAACATTGGAACAACCGGAGGATATTGTCCTTGTGCGCCTCTCGGTGAAAGACCTCGGATTTCCTTATGGCGCAACAACGCAAGAGATATACGACAAAGCAGAGTTCTTGGGATTGGAACTTTGCCCCGCGGAAACCGGTCCGCAATACCGCCTGCAATATACCAATCAGCCCATGGGCGAATATCTCTGTATTGCGATGAATCAAATTTTTGATTCCGACGGCCACCCGAGCGTCTTCAGCCTCGGCCGCCCTGCCGTTGACCCGTGGCTGCACGCCTACATCGTCCGTCCCGACAGCAGATGGCTTCCCGATAGCTCGCTCGTATTCCGTCTCCGCAAGAATGTTGAATCTTAGGCCCTTTGCAATCTTGATTCAGTTTTAAACCCTGAACACCTTGGACGTTATCTCGGGTTATCAGGCCATGGGAATGCGCAGAAACTTATGCGACAAGTAGTTTCTCGGCGTGGTATAATCACTGCGTGTTCTCTTTCTCTCTAAAAGCTAAAAGCCCCGCCCGACCGAAGGACTTCCCCGCCAGAATGACATCGTCGGGCTGGGGTCATTCGGGCAGGCCAAAGCTAAAAGCCCGTCAAGGGTTCACCCTCATTGAAATGCTCGTCGTCATCGGCGTGACGGGCCTTCTCTCGGGCATGGTGATTCTCTACGGGGGTTCGGGCAGGCGCCTCGTATCTCTTTCCGTGGAAGCGGCGAAGATTGCACAAGTGATTCAGCGCGCGAAAGCGGCATCGGTGCTCGTGGAATACCGCCCTGCGGAGCCCGTGTGCGGGTATGGAGTCCACCTTGCATATGCCGAGCGGCGGTATACGTTTTTCAGATACCTTGCGAGCACGCTGGAAGATTGCAATACGATATCCAATATAGACGCGGGGTATGACGAAATTAATTCGTTTTCTCTCCCCAAGGGAATCGTGTTCAAAGATGCTTCCGACGGGATAAGCGACATTCTGTTCATTCCGCCCGATCCGCGTACGCTGTTATTCAGGAGCACGGCGCGCGTGAACGGAAATTACAAGATCTTGCTCGCATCGGAAGACGGCACATTGGAACATGCGGTGGGGATCAACAGCGGAGGGCAGGTATCGTTTTAAGCGCAAAATGAGAAACAACGCACAATCTTATTCGGGGCATTCGGATGTCATTCGGGACGTTCGGATTGTTCGCTCCGGCCAAGCGCTTGTGGAATCCATGGTCGCGCTCGGCGTGCTTACCATGGGATTTTTGGGAGTGATGGGGCTCCTCGCGCGGTCGCTCTCCGTTTCACGCGTGGCGGCGGACGAATATGTCGGGGCAAACCTTGCCTCCGAGGGCATTGAAATCGTAAAAAATCTTATTGACGCGCATACGATCCAAGAACTTCCGTGGAGCGGGGGATTTGAGCACGGAAAAGATTACGAATTGGACTATCGGACAGATTGGGACTCCGCGCCGCTTCCCGCCTACGGGGATAATTTCCTGAACTACGATTCCGAAACGCATCTCTACGGCTACGCCACGGGACAGCCGTCCCGGTTCAAGCGGAGAATCACCATCGTCCGCCCTTCGGCCGATGAAGTTGTCGCGAGAAGCGTGGTCACATGGATAACGCGCGGAGGCGCGGAATTCAGCGTGGACGTGGAGGACCATTTCTACAACTGGAGAGAATAGGATATCTGGTATAATTGGTTTGTGACCAAAACCGAGGCAAAAGAACGGATTGAGAAACTGAAGAAGGCGGTCAACCGCCATCGGTATCTTTATCATGTCCTGGACAAGCAGGAGATAAGCGAGGGAGCTCTTGATGCGCTTAAAAAAGAACTGTTTGATTTGGAACAGCAATTCCCCGAACTGGTCACGCCCGACTCGCCGACCCAGCGCGTCGGCGGAAAGCCGCTTAAGGGATTTCTGAAAGTGCGCCACGAAGTGCGCGGGCGCGCGGTGCGGATGAACTCCCTGAACGACGCGTTTTCGGAGGACGACATGCGGGCATGGGTGGAACGCCTGGAGAAATATCTCGGCCACGAAATCAGTCCGCGTAAGTCCGCGCCTGCCCTGAGCTTGCCGAAGGGTAAGCCCGCGATGTTTTATTGCGACCTCAAAATGGACGGGCTCGCGATTGAGCTCGTGTACCGGAACGGGGTGTTGGTGCGCGCGGCGACGAGGGGCGACGGAGAGACGGGCGAAGACGTAACACAGAACGTGAAAACAATTGAGGCAATCCCGCTCCGGCTTGAAGGAGAGGATGTCCCCGATGAAGTGGTTATCCGCGGCGAGGCGGTCTTGACCAAAAAAGAATTCGCGCGCATTAACCGCGAACAGGAAAAACTGGGGGAAAAGACGTACGCGAACCCGCGGAATATCGCCGCCGGTTCCATCCGCCAGCTTGACCCCAAGATAACCGCCGGGCGGAAACTCGATTTTTACGCATGGGGCATCCCTGCGGCGGGAGAGGACGACCGCGGGCATTTCAAAAGATTTCCGACGCACGAGAGCGAATACGAGGCGTTCCGCACGTGGGGGTTCAAGACGAACGGCATCGGGCGTGCCGCGCGGACGCTTGAGGACGTGTTTGCATTTCACGAGGAGGTCAAGAAAAAGCGGGAGCACATTGCGTTTGAAGTGGACGGCATCGTGGTATTCGTGAACGACAGTGCGCTTTTTGCCCGCGCGGGCATTATAGGCAAAGCGCCCCGCGCGGGAATCGCGTACAAGTTCGCGGCGCGCGAAGCGACGACGGTGGTGGAGGATATTATCGTGCAAGTGGGGCGTACGGGCGTGCTTACGCCCGTGGCGGTGATGCGCCCGGTGAACGTGGGCGGGACGACCGTGTCGCGCGCGACGCTTCATAATGCGGACGAAATCGGACGGCTGGGGCTCAAGATCGGAGACACCGTCATTATCTCCCGCGCAGGAGATGTCATTCCGCAGGTGACGAAGGTGCTCACCGAGCTCCGCACCGGTAAGGAAAAAACGTTCCGTATGCCCGCGCACTGTCCGGTGGACGGCTCGCCCGTCGTCCGAGATGGTGTTGCATACCGCTGCGCGAGCAAGACCTGCGGCGCGAAGCACCGCGAACAGCTGTATCATTTTGTATCGCGCCTGGCATTTGATATCCGCGGGCTCGGGCCGCAGATCATTGACCGGTTTTTGGACGAAGGGCTCATCACGGACGCCGCGGACATTTTTGCGCTTGCCGAGGGCGACATTGCGGGACTCCCGCAGTTTGGCGAGAAATCAGCGGAGAATATCGTGCGCGAAATACGGGAGAAAAAACGCACCACCCTGCCGCGATTCCTCTATGCGCTCGGCATTTTGCACGTAGGCGAAGAAACCGCGCTCGCGCTTGCGCGCACTATTCACCATTCACCGCTCACCACTCACCAGCCCAATGATGTGCTCAAGGTGTTCCATAAAATGTCGCTTGAAGATCTCCAGAAAATTCCGGATATCGGGCCGATAGTGGCGGAGAGCATTTATCAGTGGTTCCACGAGGCGCGCAACGAGAAGCTTATAGAGAAACTGGACGCGATTGGAGTGCGCATTAAAGCTTCCGCCGAAGGCGGATCCTCCTCCGGAGGACAAAGTTCAAAGCTCAAAGCTTTTACCTTTGTTCTGACCGGCACGCTCGCGTCAATGTCTCGCGACGAAGCGAAAGCAAAAATCCGCGCGTTGGGCGGCGACGTGTCCGAATCGGTGAGCAAAAAAACCTCGTATGTGGTCGCGGGTTCCGAGCCGGGCTCAAAATATGAGAATGCGAAGCGGTTGGGGGTTATAATCCTCAGCGAGGTAGAGTTTCTCAAATTGCTCACATAGCGGATGAAACAGAAAAAACAAAGCGGAGTCCCGTACCAAGCTATGCTTTGGTTCGGGGCGAAGCGGCTTAACGTGAAGACAATAGACGAAAAAGAATTTCTGAAAATAATTCAATGATTGAAGGCATCAAAGCAATTATTTTTGACTGGGCGCGTACGTTGTATGACCCCGACGACACGAAAAAGGAATTTCCCGAATCGGAGGCGGTTCTTACGTATTGCAGGGATAAGGGATTGCGCCTCGCAGTTGTTTCATTATTGTCAAAGCAGTACACGCCCGATACCACGGTAGCGATGCGGACCGAACTGATTGAAGCATCTCCGTTAAGGAAGTATTTTGAGATTGCATTGGTTGTTGAAGAGAATAAATACAAGGCGCTTGATGAAGCGGTGGCGCGCCTCGGGTTCCCGCGAAGCCAGATTCTCATCGTGGACGACCGCACCGTGCGCGGCGTTAAGTACGGCAATCATCGCGGCCATCCCACCGTGTGGCTCCAAAAAGGAAAGTTCGCCGGCGAGCTTCCGGACGGAACAACGGGAGAACCGACCTATACTATCCACAAACTCGGTGAGCTGAAAAACATTTTATAAAAGTGCCAGTTCAGAAGTCGGTCAATCAGAATTTTTTCAAAACCTGGTCGCCGGACATGGCGTACATTTTGGGTTTTTTCACTGCGGACGGGAGTATGTATCGCACGAACCGAAAAACCCATTTTATTGCCATTGAAATTACCGACAAAGAGTTACTTGAAAAAATTAGAGATGTTTTAGGTTCCAATCACAAAATCGGCTTGCGACGCGTAGGGCATAAAAAATGGAAACCGATATACCGCCTCCAGATTGGGAGCAAGGTTATCTTTGATAACCTCACAAAGTTGGGGTTAACGCAAAACAAGAGCTTAACATTACCGTTTCTTTCTGTGCCCAAGCAATTTCTCGGTGATTTTACGAGAGGTTATTTTGATGGCGACGGGTGTGTGCAATTTGGGAAATATTGGAGAAAGGATAGAAACGAATGGAAATGGCAACTTAGCACCAGTTTTACTTCTGGTAGCGAAAAATTCCTTATCGGATTGTTTAATGTTCTCAAGCTGTTGGTTTGCGGTGGGAACGTGCGAGGTAAAAAGGGAGGATATGAGTTAGTTTTTGGACAACACGACAGCATTGCATTATTCCGTTTCATGTATCATAATGTGCCCGAAGGATTATTTTTGGAGCGAAAACATGCAACATTCCAAAAAGCCTTCAAGATACTAAAAGTTGCGGGCGTGGTGTAGCCTGGTTAACACGTCTCCCTGTAGATCGTGCAGCTTTCAGAGGAAACTCTGGAATGAAAACTCCGGGATAACGGTGAAGGCTAATCTCCTATAAAAAAGAGGATGCGAACACCGTGGGAACTCCGATACGGAATCGGAGAGCGCCGTAGAGACTAGATACCGGAGCACCTTCATCTGTGTATGCACAGAAACGGTGATGATATAGTCCATACCATTATGAAAATAATGGATTCGTGCACGGAGAAGACCACGGGTTCAAATCCCGTCGCCCGCGCGTTAGAAGTCCGTTAGCCCCGCCATCGGCGGGGCTTTACGGCTTCTTGCGTCCTTCCGTAGCTCGGAGAGCGGAGGAGGACTTAATCTTTGCCGTTTTTGAATCCTTTCCTCAAGCGATTTTGCCCCCTTCTTGCATCCTGAACTGACGGTGCTAGAGTAAGTAGTGCGGTTGGGTAAAATAAGACAAAATTAATCCAAAATGGATAAATATAAACTTTCTCAATCAACTATCGAAAAGCTGGGATACTACGTTTATCTCTTGGTCGACCCCAAGACAGAGGAGGTGTTCTATGTGGGGAAAGGAAAGGGGAACAGGGTCAATCAACACTCTTTGGTGGCGTTACACCCCTCAGCTCCCAAGACTCTAAAAATTAGCAAGATTCAGAGTATTTTAAAATCGGACGGGAAATACGACCCCATTATCTTACGGCACGATCTTACCAACGACGAAGCTTTTCAAGTTGAGAGCGCCATAATTGATTTTATAACCAAAGGAAAACTTACTAACTTGGTACTTGGTCATGATTCAGAAGACAAGGGAAGAATGAGCTTAGCCGAAATCAAAATAAAATACGAGGCGAAAGACGCAGTTTTTAGAGAGCCAGTACTCCTCATCAACATCAATAATAATTTCAATCGTACTATGACCCGGAAACAAATTTATGAGGCAACAAGAAAGCATTGGAAAGTGAGCCTTGCTCGCGTGAACAAAATAAGATTTGCATGCGCGGTTTACCGAGGGATAGTGCGAGAGATATTTCTTATCAAGAAATGGGTTCCCTCTCGCGCGAGGGGCAGACACATGTTTCAAGGTAGCGTAGCGCCAGCTTTGATCAGGGATAGATACCTCTATACATCTGTGGCAAAATACTGGAAACAGGGCAGCCAATACCCAATAAAATACGTAGATATCAAATAAAGATATGGCTGTGAAAGAAGGCGACAAGGTCCGCATTACAAGCACTGGACTCGAAGGCTATCTTGTGAAAATCTATTACGACGTGGATAGAAAAACCAATCTCTATGTTATCTGCAACGTAAGGTTTGATGTTCCTCCTCATGAAAATCCAAAGGACATAAATGCCGCACTTCGCTATCTTGAAGATTTACCAAAAAACATCAAAACCATGTTGAATTGCCAAACAATAGGACTTGACTCACCGGACGAAATCGAAAAGGTCAAAAGCAATCATAACCAAGAATCATGATCAGGAAATTTAACTGTAGGAAATGCAACATGGGTTTGCAATCGAAGGACCAAGAATACGGTCTATGCGAGCCATGTTCAAAGTTGAACTGGAAATGCGTAAAGTGTAGCAAAGGAATTGTCAGTCCCAACGAGAGAAGAATCGGTCTCTGTTTCGATTGTAAAACGAAGGAGTGATAATTACGATCAAATGACTTGGCTCAAAGAAAATTGGTTTAAAATTGAATCAATAAACCAAATCTGACCCTATGCTGACAAAGATGGGTGTGAAAAACTTTTTTCCTTAAAATTCTTGGTAATCGTGTATAGCTTACTTTTTTGAGCCCCCTGTTTTTGATGCTTCAATTGCGAATCCGGAGCTAAAATAGCCCTTATTCATCACGCTTATGCTAGATTTTGCTTGGTATTGACTCGCCATTTCACATATGATACACTAGTGTCATAGTTATGAAAAGCAAGAAAAACCTCTTAGAACAGCTAAAACCCTTGCCTCACTTTGGCAAAAGTACCGTTTACCAGTTCGGTAAGCAGCTGGGGCTTAAAGATAGCACGGTTAACACCTATGTCAGCCGTTTTTTGAAGTACAAAGAAATTTTCCAGCTCAAGAAAGGATTATATGTAACCGCAGATTTCTTTGAGAAGAACAGGAACGATGCTTCATATTCCTTTTATCTCGCCAACGTCATCCGCACGCCATCGTACGTAAGTTCGTGGGCGGCTCTCCAGTATTACAATCTCACCACGGAAGCGATACGCTCGGTTACTTCAGTAACGCCTAAAGTTACAAGAGATTATCAGACAAAGGCGGGCAACTTTGCGTATCAGTCGATCAATAAAAAACTTTTTTCGGATTTTTCTCTAGTAAAAGGAAAGTTTGATTTTTTTATAGCCTCGCCCCCGAAAGCATTGTTTGATTTGCTGTATTTCAGAACCAACCAGTTTCGCGGCGTTCCGGCGGAAAAAATCAAGGCGTTGGTTGAAGAATTACGGATAGATATTGAGGAAATGGACAAAGAAGAACAGACAAAGTTTTACGCAATGATTAAAAAATACTTCCATGAGTGAACAGATTATAGCCATATTAAAAAGAAAGATTGAGGATCTTGCCGCCTACGGCGAGCTTGACGCAGAAACGCGCCGCAACGCCATCAAGGAGGAGCTGCAGTTTTATATTCTTAATTTCATTTACCATCATCCGGAATACAATAAATGGACTATGTACGGCGGCTCCGCGCTCCGCATTGTCCATGGACTTGATCGCATGTCGGTTGATCTGGATTTTGAAATTTCTCACGCGATAACAGAAAAGTTTTTGGAGGAATTAAAGAAGGAAACCGAAGATCACTTCAAAAATATGTACGGTGCTGGCGCTGATTTTCTCACGGTGAAAATAACCACCGGCAGGGGGTTGCTTTTGAAATTTCATATCGGCGAGGCATTAAGCTTTGGACACTCCTCAAAACAGGTTCATGTGAAAATCGATCTTAATCATTTTGTCGCTCCCAAAACCGTAATCGAACGCAGACCGATAAATCGTGACCAGCTTTCTTTTGTTATCTTGACCTACAATATGGGCGCGCTTATGGCGAGTAAGCTTGCCGCTATCTTCCTCCGTGGGACCCGCGGCGTGGGAAAAGCCACGTACGAAGAGAAGGGGCGGGATATTTACGACCTTCTGTGGTACATGGACAAAAAAGTAGCGCCAGACCTTGATTATCTAAAGGCGAAAGATGTGGAAGAGGCGAAAGATTTACGCACGCTTTTCGATAAGCTCACAATAAAGATGAACGCTGTAAGCAGGGAAAATCTTAAGCAGGATCTCCTGCCGCTATTTATCAATCGTACCTATATTGAAAACTGGCTCGCGAACTGGCACGAAAGTTACTTGCGGCTTCTGAACGAGTATAAAATTCGAACGGTTACGACACTCGAAGCGCCTATTGAGGTATTCCACGATTTAATGCCGGATAATTTTTATTTTACTTATAAATACAACACTGAAGAAGGCAGGGTAGTTCGGATTGTTTATATCATCAGTGATTACTGGATTAACTTTGGAGAAGGTGATTTGCCGATTGAACCGGATAAAAAACTGGACGATAAAATTGAATTTAAGAGCAACGGCTGGAGCTCGCGCCCAGATCCACAGGATAAACTCAAGCAGTACGCGAATCTTTTTTATCAGAAAACCGAGAGGTATTTGAAAAAGATAAATAGGATAATGCTTGGAGATGGCATTATTACCAAAATTATCCGCACGACAGCCGACAATTTAAATCCGAAAGAGCAGATTGTACTCAATAAGTCGGCATTGATTTCTTGCGAACTCGACGATTTACTGAAATAAACTTTATGCCTTCGCTTAACTGGATCGGAAGAAGAACGATGAACCAAATGAAAATTCTCGTATCGGGTTCGCTCGTATATGACCGGATTATGGATTTCCCCGGGCGGTTTCGGGATTATGTCCTCTCGGGCGCCGCGCATGATTTCGCGATGAGCTTTGTGGTAGACACGCTCAAAGAGAATTTCGGCGGGACGGCGGG
>MHLB01000061.1:0-18286 GCA_001818895.1 Candidatus Liptonbacteria bacterium RIFCSPLOWO2_01_FULL_53_13 | reverse complement strand
CCCGCCACGGCGTTGACACCCGCTTTATCAAGACATTTTCGCGCGAGCCGACGGCGGAGTGTACGGTTATCACCGACAAAGCCGACAACCAGATATCGGCAATCCATCTCGGGGCGATGAGATATCCTTCCGCTCCCCAGGCGCGGTTTTTCCCTCGCGCCGACTTCGCCGTCGTTTCGCCCGGGAATATGAAAGACATGAATGCGAGCGCGAGAATATGCCGCGCGCGCCGGATTCCCTACATGTGCGACCCCGGGCAGATGATGCCGTCGCTTCCGGCTGACGAATTAAAGCGGATGATACAAGGCGCGGCCATTTTTGTTTCCAATGACTACGAATTCGCTCTTGCGGTGAAGAAAACGAGATGGAGCAGAAAAAAAATTCTCTCGTATGTTGACGTGCTCGTGACCACACTCGGCGAGAAGGGGTCTGTCATATGGTCCAAAGGAAAGAAATATATTATCCCGCCCGCCAAACCAAAGAATACACTTGACCCCACGGGAGCGGGGGACGCCTACCGTGCCGGCTTTATCAAGTGCGTCCTTGCGGGCTTGCCGCTTGACGTTGCGGGGCGGTTCGCATCGGTAGTCGCGTGCTATACGATTGAAACCTACGGCACGCAGACCCATTCATTCACGCTCGCGGAAGTGAAAAAGCGCTATCAAAAAAATTTTGGGCCGTTGTCCACTCCCGCATTTTTGCAGTAAGTTTTACGTCGCGCGACGCGAAAACCCCTTGTTATGATGTACTAGTACATCATAACAAGGGGGAATAGAAGACCTAGCGCTGGATTTTTGGCCGAAAAACCGTTAAAGTGTTTCGTATGGGCTCCGACATACAAAACATAAAACTTGCCGATGCGGGCAGGAAGAGAATTGAGTGGGCGGACAAGGACATGCCCGTGCTTGCGCATATCAGGGCGCGGTTCCGGGCGAAGAAGCCGTTTAAGGGCTTGCGCCTTTCGGCGTGCCTGCATGTGACCGCCGAGACGGCGAACCTGATGAGGACGTTAAAAGAAGGCGGTGCAAACGTGGTGCTCTGCGCCTCAAACCCGCTTTCCACGCAGGACGACGTGGCGGCGAGCTTGGTGCGCGACTACAAGATTCCCGTGTTCGCGCGCCGGGGCGAGAACCGGAAAACGTTTTTCGCGCACATCGCGCAAGCGATTGCGCATAAGCCCGACCTCACGATGGATGACGGCGCGGATTTGGTAAACGCAATTCATACTTCGCATCCGGCGCTTTGCCGTACGCTCATCGGCAGTATGGAAGAGACGACGACTGGCGTTATCCGCCTTCGGGCAATGGCGCGCGACGGCGCTTTGAAAATTCCCGTGGTGGCGGTGAATGATGCGAAAACAAAAAATCTTTTTGACAATCGTTACGGCACAGGGCAGTCAACGCTTGAGGGAATCCTCCGCGCCACGCACGTGCTTCTTTCAGGTTCAACAATGGTAGTTGCGGGGTACGGATGGTGCGGGAAGGGGCTCGTGCGCCGCGCGCAGGGGATGGGGGCGAACGTGATTGTGACGGAAGTGGACTCCGTAAAGGCGCTTGAGGCGGCGATGGACGGATTCCGTGTGATGCCCATGAAGAAAGCGGCGGCGCTGGGGAACGTATTCTGCACCGTGACCGGCGACATCAATGTCATTACCAAAGAGCACTTCAAACTCATGAAAGACGGGGCGATCGTATGCAACTCGGGGCATTTTGACGTGGAAGTGAATGTGCGGGCGCTTGCGAAAATGGCGCGCGCGGTGCGGAAAGGAGTACGGCCGAACGTGGACGAATATCTTATCCCGGGCGGCAAAGGCAAGACCAAGCGCATCTATGTGCTCGCCGAAGGGCGGCTCGTGAATCTCTCCGCGGCGGAAGGGCACTCGCCCTCCGTGATGGACATGAGCTTTGCGACGCAGGCGCTCGCGGGCGCGTGGGTGGTGAAGCAAAAAGGGAATCTTGCGCCGCAGGTCTATGATGTCCCCGCGGAAATTGAAGACGAGGTATCACACCTCAAGCTTTCCGCGATGGGCATCAGAATAGACACGCTTACCGAAGAACAGAGGAAATATCTTTCGGCGTGGCAAGAAGGGACGTAACTTGCAGTAGGCCCTATGCGGGGTCGCTGTCCCTGCCTGCCTGCCGGCAGGCAGGTCCGCAACAGAGCACTCACTCTCTAACGCGAATATGAAGGCATTGCCCGCATGGAGCAACCTGTTATTTCTCTTGCCATTGGGGCTCGCAGTCTATTTTCATGTTTGGCTCAGCGCAATCATACTCTGCGCAGTTTTAATCTCTTCATTCGTTTACCATCTCTCTCGGCAAAAGAAGCTCGCGCACACCGACGCTTTACTTGCAAAAGTTTTAATACTATCCAACGTCTGGATCTGCTATCTCGGTCGTTTCTCGTTGCCGTGGTTCGCAGCCACTTTGATTCTGGCGGGCCTAGCGCTATACTTTTATTTTTGTGAACAGAATAAAAACTATATTTTATGGCACGGTCTTTGGCATCTTTCATCCGCACTCATAACAGTGTTTAGCATTCTTACATTTCTTGGCGGAAGCTAACGCGAGGATATACGGAATATAGTGCGCGGCGTGGTATACTGACCCCCAATGGGCATTGCATTTGCACTACTCGCGCTTTTTTCTTGGGGAATCGGGGATTTTTTAATTCAGAGAAGCGCGCGGAGGTTCGGCGACTGGATCGCGCTTTTTTATATCACCGCATTCGGCACCGTGGGACTTTTGCCTTTCGTGTGGCGCGACATTCCCCGCGTCTTTGAGTCAGGCGGGGGACTGCCGATACTCGCTGGCACCACCATAGTGCTTTTATTCGCGGCAATCCTTGATTTTGAAGCGCTCCGCATCGGCAAGATATCGGTTATGGAAGCAGTCTACGCGTTTGAAGTGCCGGTAACACTCGTACTTTCGCGCTATTTTATCAACGAACGGCTTTCCGCGCTTGAAACCGCGCTGATTCTTTCCCTCGTCGTGGGCACCATGCTCGTGTCCACAAGATCGTTTTCCATAAACAAAAAAGCCGTCTTGGAGAAAGGCGTATGGTATGCCATATTCGCTACTCTCGGCATGGGCGCCGTCAATTTTCTCTTTGGCGTCGGCGCGCGCGAAACAACCCCTTTGCTTATCAACTGGTTCACGAGCGCCTGCATTGCGGTCATCTCGCTTGCGTATCTTGCGGTACGCGGAAGGGCGTCAGAGATTACCCGCTATTTCCGCGAAAACGCGCCGCTTGTCACGTCCGTCGGGGTAATGGACAATCTGGCATGGGTCGCCTATGCCTACAGCGTGACTTACATTCCCATTGCGATCGCGACGGGAATCAGCGAAAGCTATATTGCGCTCGCCGCGGGCCTCGGAATTTTCGTGAATAAAGAAAGATTGAAACCCCGCCAATTCACGGGCCTTGCGCTGTGCGTCGTTGCGGTCGTCATCCTCTCGTGGATTACGGGCGCGTAATTATTCCTCAAACATTGTGAATCTACCGCTTATTTTGAACCGCTCCCCGCGAGGCGGCATAGCGGCACGCGATGAGCGCCAGGAATCCTCCTATGAGGTCGTTCATAAGGTCTTTGAGGGTATCAAAAAGGATGTACCCCGGCTCTCCGAGGAGTGGATGGGCGTGGAAGAACCAGACATCAAGGAAAAATTCATAGAATTCCCAGAGTACGCCGAAAAGCGCCACGAACCCGAGCCCAAGCGTAATGACGGGGAGAAAAGAAGTCATGGCGAATACGCGATGCCGGACAAAGAAAAGGTAATAAAAAAGAAGCCCGATAAAAATTCCCCCTGCGACATGCAGGGGATTATCAATCCACGGGTAGGTCACATACCAATTGCGTACCGTTGCCAATCCGTGAGTTCCCAGAATCGCGGTGATTACCGCAAGAAGGATTTTGTCCATGGCGGCAAGTATACCGTGCGTAGCGCACGATGGCAATAACGATGGCGATTACGATGACCGTAACTATGACAATCACAATACAGTCATTACCGTTTTAGTCATCGTCATGGTCATCGTGCCGCCTACGGCGGCCTGTGGATTACTTTATCTTGTAGCGGTCCATAGTTTGTTATAATAGAAATATGGCGAACCAACAGCTTCGGGATTATATCAGCGAACAGCTTCATGTCGGCGTTCCGAAAGACGCGATCAGAAGCGCGCTTCTTGAGAGCGGGTGGAAAGAAACGGACGTTACGGAAGCGATGAATCTGGAAACGGGAGGCGCGGTTCCTCAAACGCAGCCCCCCGCCATGGCGCAACCAAAACCGGCGGTTTCACAGCCTGCGTCAAGCGTTCAGCCCGCGATGGCCGCGGCAAAGCCGGCGCAAAGCTTTCCGCCTGCGCAGCCCGCGGCGGCGCTCCCGCAATCCCAGCCTGTGACGAGCGCCCAGCCCACGATAACCGTGTCAAAACCGGCACAGAGTTCCGCACCCTCTTTCGCAGGAGCTTCTTCCTTCGGCGGACCTTCCTCCTTCGCAAACACTGCGGCGGGCAAGCCGGAGAGCAAGCCTGCGACGGCCGACGTCATACAACCAAAAATGGCCTCATCGCAAAGAGTGGTAGTAAGCGCGGGGACTATCAACGGCTCTTCTCAACCGGTATCGCTTGGAACCTCTGCCATTGGCGCGAAACCCGAGGGGCACAGCAAGCTCCCCGTCATTATCTTAAGCATCTTGGTATTCGTGTTCGCGGGAACCACCGTCGCGTTTTATATGAGAACGAACAGCCTGCAAAAAGATTTTGATGCCACTTTTGCCCAAAGCGGTGCGGGGCAGAAGCAAGCCACCGCCCTCGTGAAAGAACGGGACGCTCTTGCCAGCCGCCTTGACGCCGCCGCGACAGAGAACAAAGAACTCGTTTCAAGCCTGTATCTTTTCGTGTATGATGCAAAGAGCACGGAGAAGAAAAACATAGAATTAAGCGGAACATTAAGCAAGGGAAAATCTTTCTATGAACTCAAGACAACGCTCGGGGTGACGGCATATGTCGCAAACTCGTCGGAGCCCGCCATAGAATCTGCGCTTAAGCCCCTTGCGGGAACGACGGTGCGCATCTCGGGAACGAGAGAAATAAAATTCGCGCTCGGGCAGATGACCGTGCTTGCCGTAAATGGAGTTCCGATCGGGAGCGCGGCAGTCCCCCCGCCGGGCGCTCCAACTTCAAGTGCTCCCACGAGTACCGTACCTTCTTCCGCGACCACGACGAAGCCGTAGTATTCGCACTTGTCACTTGTCACTTGTCACTTGTCACTTCATTCTCGTACATTTGTCCCATTCCAAGGATATCGGCTTCTTTGAATGCGCGCCCGATGAGCTGAAAACCCACGGGGAGTTTATTGGTCAATGGTAAATGCGACAAGGAACCCCCATCCTCCATGTCGCTTTTTACATTACGCACGGGGATAGCGAGGGACGGCAAGCCCGCAAGGTTTATGGGTACTGTAAAAATGTCTTCAAGATATAAAGCAAGAGGATCGTCGGCTTTCTCACCAACTTTGAAGGCAGGAGCGGGAGAAATCGGCGCAAGTATCATATCCACGTGCTTAAATGCCTCCGTGAAATCCTGCTTCACGAGCGCGCGCACCTGCTGGGCTTTTGCATAGTAGGCGTCGTAATAGCCGGATGAGAGCACGAAGGTCCCTAGGATAATACGTCGCTTCACTTCTGCGCCGAAGCCCTTGCCACGCGTAGTAAAATACAGATGGTCTAACCCAGATCTATTCGCGGCATTCGGATGCATTCGTAGATTCGGATTGCGTGAATAACGGACACCGTCAAATCGTGCCAAATTTGAACTCACTTCCGCTGGCTGAAGGATGTAATAGCACGAGAGCGCATGTTTTGTATGGGGGAGAGATATATCTTTGAATTTCACGCCGAGCGATTTCAGGTCGGCGATTGCCGATTCCACGCCGGCGCGCACTTCGGAGGAAACGCCGTCTATGAAATATTCTTTTGGTACGCCAATCGTAAGCCCTTTAATTTGATTAAAATCCGACTCAAGAAGTTCGGCCCCGTAGTCAACTTGTGCGCTTGTGGCGTCAAGAGGATCTTTCCCGGCAATCGCCTTGAAGAGTATCGCCGCGTCTTCCACGGTTTTTGCGATAGGTCCGATCTGGTCCAAACTTGAGGCCATGGCGATAAGGCCGGAGCGCGATACCGCGCCGTAGGTCGCTTTAAGGCCGACCACGCCGCAAAACGAAGCCGGCAATCTGATGGAACCTCCCGTGTCGGAGCCCAAAGCCGCGATTGCCATATGTCCCGCAACCGCCGCGGCAGACCCGCCGGACGAGCCGCCGGCAACCCGCGTTTCGTCATGTGGATTCTTTGTCACTTGAAACGCCGAGTTCTCGGTGGAAGTTCCCATCGCAAACTCATCAAGGTTCGTTTTGCCGAGGAAGACGGCATTTTCTTTTCGGAGTTTTGTGATAACTGTCGCGTCGTAGCTTGCGGTATAGTTTTCAAGGATTTTTGATGCGGCGGTCGCCACTTCGCCTTTGAGAAGCATATTGTCTTTAATCGCCAACGGAACCCCGGCGAGCACGCCAACGGATTCGCCTTTTGCGACAGCTATGTCAACATGCTCCGCTTCTTTGATCGCCTGCTCTTCCCGAAGCGAGAGATATGCGTTGATGCGCGGATCGGTATCTTTGATATATTTCAAAAACGCCTGCGTGATTTCAAGCGCGGAGAACTCTTTCTTGAGGAGCCCGTCGTGGAACTTTTTTATTGTGAGATCGCGGAGTAAGGTCATGTGATTACTCTCCGCCCGAGGCGGATCCGCCTTCGGCGGAAAATACAGGGGGAATTTTTAAGAAGTCATCGCGCGATTCGGGGAACGACTCTAATCCCGCTCTTGAGTTCGGGTTTTCTGTCAACGTATCCTCGCGGAACACGTTTTTGAGTTCGGTGCCTCCCGTGAGCGGGGCAACGTTTTTCGTATCGAGCTCCTGGAGTTCCTCAAAATGCGCGAGAATTTTCGCGAGGTCTTTCAAGAAGCGTTCTTCTTCGTGCGCCGTGAGCTCAAGCCGCGCGAGCTTCGCGAGGTGTTCAAGCGTATGTTTGGTAATGAGGGAGGACATAGAGGGAATGACTAATTTCTAACGTCTAATTACTAATGGCCATTGGCTACAACAAAGAGAATTGTATCTGACAGGTACGGTTGTTGGCAAATTACTTTAGTTCGCGCACCTGCTTTTTGAACTGCTCTCCGCGATCCGTGTAGTTTTTGAACATGCCGAAGCTGGCGCAGGCGGGGGAGAGGAGCACCACGTCGCCGGGCGAGGTAAGCTTGTGCGCCGTACGGACGATTTGTTTCATATTTTTACATCCCTCCACGATGCGGAGGCGCGGATTTTTTATCAATCGTTTGATACGCGACCATTCAACGCCGACGCCGATGATCGCTTTGATGCTTTTTGACGCGGAAATGAGCTTGCCGAGCCGCTTGAAATCGCTGCCCTTGCTTGAACCGCCCAAGATGAGGATTTTCGGGTTTTCAAATGCTTGGACGGCGACCGCCGCAGTTTCCGGCGTCGTCGCATATGAATCGTCGTAATACGTTACCCCGCGGACTTTTTTCACGAGTTCCAGGCGGTGTTCCAGCCCGCGGAAACCGCGGATGGCGCTCCGGATAGCGGTATTTTTCACTCCCAAGATTTTGGCGACGGTGATCGCCGCGCAGGTGTTGTCCAAATTGTGAAAGCCGGGAATCCAAAGATCGCTGACAAGACAAATGTTCTCTTTTCTTTTGCCATCAGAGAACCAAAACAATCCCTTTTCGGTCCATGCGCCTTTTTTCACCACTTTCTTTTTTGAAAAAGTGAAAACCGTTCCGGGCGCGTGCTTTACGAAAGACCTGCTCCGCGGATATTCTTCGGCGATGACCGTATAACCTTTAGGCGATTGGAAGCGGATAATGTTTCTTTTTGCGGCGATATATTCCGGAAGATCTTCATGCCAATCCAGATGTTCGGAGGTGACCATGAGAACCACGGCAATGGAAGGACTTTCCTTGAGGTCAATAAGCTGGAAACTGGAAAGTTCCAGAACGACGAGCGACGCGCTATCAAGCTTCGGCACGATATCAAGCGCCGGGGTGCCGATATTTCCCGCGAGAAACGTTTTCTTACCACCGCTTTGGAGTATCCGATAGGTGAGCGTTGACGTGGTTCCTTTGCCCTTCGTGCCCGTGATGCCGATAATCTTTGCGCCGCGGAGAGCCGCTTCTTCAAAGAATAGTTGCGTGGGGCTTGAAAAGTGCACTCCCGCTTTTCTCGCCCGTACCAACTCGCGGGTCATATAGGGAACGCCCGGCGAGCGGAAGACCAAGTCAAACTCGGAAAGGCCGTCAAGGTAGTGCTCGTCAAGGCGCTGGGGGATTTCCCGAGGGATTTTAATGTGGGGATTCTTGTCCAACGCCCAAATTTCCGCATCCTTGTACCGAGGGTGTTTTCTCAAGAACGAAAAAAGAGATTGTCCTTCACGTCCGAATCCGATAATGGCGATTTTCATAAAGTTACGAAATTACGAATCAGTACGAACATACGAACTTATTATATCACGCATATTGAAGACGGTACCGCTTTAAGCTCGTGTCCGCAGACGCGAGCTCGTTCTTTCCCATGCTTGTTGCGGGGGCGGGAGTTGAACCCGCTGCTCCAAGCTTATGGGGCTCGTGTGCAAACCGTTACACTTCCCCGCGAGCCACATTATAGAGGATAGAGAGGAATTGTCAAAATATTTTTTTGGTGGTACAAATAATCTGTTTCGCCGACGTAGCTCAATGGTAGAGCACAGCACTCATAACGCTGCGGTCGCAGGTCCGATTCCTGCCGTCGGCACCCCAGAAAAAATGTTTGTTCGGAAAACACGTTGATTTTTCGCCCAGACGCGATACAATGTGTGCATTATGAGTCAGGAAATAGATATAAAATCCGAGGAAGAAAAAGCGCTTCGCACCGAGCTTGAGAAGCGCACTGACGCCGAGGCATTGCGCATGAAGCGTTTTCTTGGAATGCCCGACCTCTCGCGCACCGAGGGGAGCCCCATTAAAGAGCTCGCAGAGCGCGTCCTTGCCATTCCCGACTTCAAGGATTTTGAGGATTTACGGGTTCCGGAGATCGTTTCGGCAAAGGAATCTTTTGACCCGTTCAACTTCCCGCCTGACCATCCCGCGCGGAGCCGTTCCGACACTTACTTCGTGAATGACAACGCGATTTTGCGGACCCACACGACCGTGATGTGGGCGTACCACCTTGCGCTCCCGCAAGTGAAAGAGAAAATGGCGAAGGGCGAACCCGTGGGCGCGCTTTGTCACGGCAAGGTGTACCGTAAGGACGAAATCGACCGAAGACACATGAACGTGTTCCATCAGATTGACGGGTGGTATCTTGCGCGGAAAGACGAGAAAATAATCGGGATTCCGGAGCTAAGCGACGTGCTTGTAAAGATTGCACGGGCGATTTACGGACCCGACGTGGAGTACCGGTTGAATGAAGACAAGTTCCCGTATACCGATCCCAGCCTGGAAATGGAAATTAAAACCGGCGATCGTTGGGTGGAGGTGTTAGGAAGCGGCAAGGTGCATCCGAAGGTGCTTGATAATTTTGGCGTGGATTCAAACGTATGGAACGGATGGGCTTTCGGTTTCGGTTTGGAGCGCCTTGCTATCGTAAGCATGAATCTTCCCGACATGCGCCTTGTGTGGTCCGAGGACGAGCGCGTGAAAAAGCAATTGAAGCTCGGGAATCCATTCAAGGAAGTGAGCAAATTCCCGCCCATCACGCGCGATATTTCATTTGTTGTGAAGACGGACTTTGTGCCGAACAACTATTTTGACCTCATCCGCGACCTCGGCGGCGACCTCGTGGAAGAAGTATCGTTGCTTGATAAGTACGAAAATGCGGAGAAATTCGGCGCAGATAAAGTTAGCTATACGTATCGCATCATCTATCGCAGTAACGAGCGGACGCTTACCATCGCGGAGATAGAACCGATTCAGGAAAAAATTATAGAAGAGACCAAGAAACAATTCGGGGCGGAAGTAAGATAGGCGCGCAAAGGCGCTTGTCGGGGACTACCCACCATGAGCGATATTCCCAAAGAAGTACGAGCCATATGCGCTCTCTTGAAACAAGAGGGCTTTTCGGCATACCTCGTGGGCGGATGCGTACGCGACCTTCTTTTGGAACGCGAACCGAAGGACTGGGACGTTACGACCGACGCGACTCCGGATAAAATTCAGAAAATTTTCCCCGAGAGCGTATATGAGAATGAATTCGGCACCGTTGGCGTAAAGACGGACTCCGAAGACGCGAAGCTTAAAATTGTGGAAGTGACCACGTTTCGCAAGGAAGGGCGTTACACCGACAAGCGGCATCCGGACGAGGTCAAGTTTGCAAAAACGGTTGAGGAGGATTTGAGCAGAAGGGATTTTACGATAAATGCCATTGCGATGACCGTGGACGGGGACATCGTTGATCCATACGGAGGACAGAAAGACCTCAACGAGCATATCATCCGCACCGTGGGCGACCCGGACGCGCGGTTCACCGAAGACGCTCTGCGTCTGATGCGCGCGGTGAGATTTTCGGTGGAGCTCGACGCGCAGATAGACCTTGATACGCGCCGCGCAATAGAAAAACACGCCGGGCTTTTGGAGATGATCGCGAAAGAGCGCATCCGGGACGAGTTCACGAAGGTTCTTCTGACGGAGCGCGCGGCGGCAGGCGTGATCTTGCTTGAAGAATTAAACCTGCTCCGTTCCGTCCTGCCGGAGCTCCGCGACGGCTTGGGCGTTGGGCAGAACAAGCACCATATTTTCTCGGTATTTGAGCACAGCGTGAAGTCGCTTGATTATTCCGCGCGCCAAGGGCATTCGCTTGTCGTCCGCATGGCGGCATTGCTTCACGATGTCGGCAAGCCCGCGACCAAGGGAGGCGACGGGCCGGATTCCACGTTCTATAACCACGAGCGCGTAGGAGCGAAAATGGCGGCGCGCGCGCTGGAGCGCCTGCATTTCTCAAACGACTTCATCGCGGAAGTCGCGCATCTCGTCAAGTATCATATGTTCTATTATAACGTGGGCGAAGTGAGCCCCGCGGGCGTGCGAAGGTTTCTGGTGCGCGTGGGGCCGGAATACGTGAGCGACCTTATCAAAGTCCGCGAAGCGGACCGCATCGGCTCGGGCGTGCCGAAAGCCGTGCCTTACAAACTGCGCCACTTCCTTTTTATGATAGAAAAAGTGAAGCATGACCCGATATCACCCAAGATGCTCAAGGTGAACGGCGAGGACGTGATGAAACTTTTGGATATTCCGCCCGGGCCGAAAGTGGGGCAGATACTCGCGGTGCTTTTGGAGGACGTCCTTGACGACCCCACGCGGAATACAGAGGAATATCTGGAAGAACGTGCGGAAAAACTCGGCGCGCTTTTGGATGCGGAACTGAAAAAGTTGTCGGAGAAGGCGAAAGAGACAAAAGGGGAAGCGGAAGAGGAGGTTGAAAAAGGAATAAAAAAGAAGTATTATGTACAATAATACTATGAGAATCATCAGATTTTTTGACAGACTGGAAGACAAGATACGCGGATGGCTGAGCCGCTGGCCTATTTTCTATTCATTTATCGGCGGAGTTGGCGTGGTACTTTTTTGGCGCGGCGTGTGGCACAGCATGGATTTTCTCTCTCTTTATGTGTTGAGCTGGGAAACAGGAAGCCCAACGACCGATTTCAGCCAGATCTGGGATGCGCTCAGTTCGCTCGTCATCGGCACGCTTTTGCTTTTGCCTACGGGGCTTTTCGTTTCCTCCTTTATCGGAAACGAAGTGACCATTTCCGGATTGCGGGGCGAGAGGAAACTCAGCGAGAAAACAGAAGTTGAAGTGCGCACCGAAACGGGCGCGCTTCACGAGATTCGCGCGGAAGTGCGAAAAATCCGCGAGAAGTTGGACAAGACGGAGAAGTGAGAATGACTAATTTCTAATTGATCTAATTTCTAAAAGATTGGCGCACAGTAGACAAAGCGCACAACGTGGTATTTAATGAGTGAGTGAAACTCGCCTACGCTCTCGTGAGCTACGGCGCAGCGAAAGCGGGCCGTAGTATACCGGTAGTACGCACGGTTCGGGACCGTGTAGACCGGGTTCGATTCCCGGCGGCCCGACAAGCAAGACTATTCCCCGAGTGAAGCGAAGCGGAATCGAGGGGCTTTGGCATCCCTCGACAAGCTTGGGAAATATAAATTATGATCAAGGCGATGACCAAAGGCGTTGACCATATCGGCGTAACCGCTTCGTTTTTCTGCCATGACGGGAAGGGCAATTTTGTGATGGCTCTGCGCGGGGCGAATGCGCGCGATGAACAAGGCCGTTGGGATATTGGCGGCGGAGGATTGGAATTTGGCGAAAAAATTGAGGATCGCCTGCGCACGGAGATTAAAGAAGAATATTGCGCGGATGTGATAGAGTACGAATTTCTCGGTTTTCGCGATGCGCACCGCGAGCATAATGGGAAGCCAACTCATTGGATATCGCTTGATTTCAAAGTGCGCGTGGACCATGCGCAGGTCAGGAACGGCGAGCCGCATAAATTTGATGATATTCGCTGGTGCACGCTCGCCACGCTTCCCCAGCCGCTCCATTCCACAATTCCGCTGTTTTTTGAAAAATATAGGGGAAAACTGATATAATAGGGTTAATCGCCCGGCGCGCGTACGCGCTGGATGATTGAAAATCTAAGTTTTGAGTACAAAACCAACATTTTCTAATCACATGAAGAAAAAAGGAAGGATCATACTGGCAATTTTCGTCGGACTCATTATACTTTCAATGATCGCGCCGCTTATGTCTTTTTAAGATAAAAGACAAGAACTGCGGGCAGATTGTTTGACTTAGTGGTGGACCAAGGGAGAATCGGACTCCCGCCTCCGCAATGCGAATGCGGCGTAATACCACTTTACTATTGGCCCATTATGGATCCACTCTATTACTCGACGAGCTTGCGCTTTCGGGGCTCCGGTCCGCAGGCGTCGGGGCTATCGGCCATCCATGACTCTATGAGCTTATTCGTTTAGCGAAAAATTATCAACCCCGAGCACTATTTTACCTCATTAAGTATCCAGCGGGATATGGCTGGATCAAGCGCTAAGAAAAAATCTTATGACCCGCCGCGCGCCAAAAGAGCACATTGAACTCGTTCCGGGAGCTCCTTTCTATCATGAGCGCCTTTTTATTTTTGAGCGCATCCGTCAGTTTGTGTGGGATATTATCTTTCCTTTTTTCCCGTTCGTGCGGGATTTTTTGATCGCCGTAGGCATCGTACGCCATCACGTGGAACGGCAGGATTATCATATCGGCTATCTTGCGCCCGGGAAGACGCCCGAGGGACTGCGCGCGCATCTTTTGAGAGAAGGATTTGACGCCGACCGCATCGCGTGGATAGACAAGGAAGAATCCATCGGGCTCCGCCGTCGCGTAAGCTTCCACTACCAGTACCACCTCCGGCTTTTCTCGGACGGGGAACTGCGCGGACACTACGAACTTACCCCCGAGGCAAGTCCGTTCGGACATCTGCTGGAGTGGGAATTCTGCGAGAAAAAGAACGAATTCACCGCGTTTCTTGACGGGTGGGTGGCGTGAGGTCAGTTGCCGGAAACAGGTACTCCCATAGCGCGCCGGCGACATCCCGCGGTGTGCCGAACGTGGGGTGGGAATGGAGGTCTATAAAGGGCAAACTATTGCACTCAATCACCCCGCATTTTTCCTGTTCCCGCCACGGGCGGGAAATGTCCCGAATCACGAAATCAATGCCGACGAGGGGTTCTTCAAGCACCGCGCCGATGCGCTCAAACAACTTCACGTTCTCGGGATGCACCGCATCAGTATAATCAACAATGATGCCGCCCGCCGCACGACTTGTTTTTTCGCTGAGCGTTACGACGCGCCCCGCCTTGGGAATACTTTCCCATGTGAAATGCTGAAAACCCAGTTCGCGTTCCGCGCGTTCGTCGGTAGGAATCCGGTGAAGTCCTGACGCATGCCGCCCTCGCCGTTCATTCTCCTTTTCTGTCAGCTCGCGGACAGTATGCGCTCCGTCGCCTTTCACATGGGGCGGTTCTTTGCTCGCGACCGCAATCAGTTTCCCTCCGATAAGCGTTGGGCGGTACACAAATCCTGAGAGTTCTTCCTCCACGACGACAATGGGCGAGAGCTGTTTCGCTTTGCGGAATGCGATGAGAAGTTCCTCCCGTGTCATCACATGCATCGTGGTATGGCGCCCGCGCGAGCCGGTGCTCGGCTTTACGACGGCTGGCCCTCCTTGACTCGCCAGCGAGGCAGGCCCACTCCCAAAAGAAGAGAATATTTTTTCCGCGCCGGACGCCGTGAGACACGCGCCTCCGCGCGCCACCGGAATTCCCGCTGAAATAAATTTCTTGCGCATAATCGCCTTGTCGTCCATCCATGCGAGCGCGCGGGAAGCGGGGCCGTGCGGGCGGGGGAGTCCATCAAACGCAAACGCTTCTTTCCCGTGAGTGGCGGCGAAGATGCCGCTTGTCCTCCCGAGCGGGCAAAACTCATACATATGAATGCCGCGCTTCTCGGCGGCTTCCCAGATGCACTTGGTGAGTCCGCTGTCCATTGAGTCGGGGCGCGTGCGGATAGTGCCGAGGCCGATGCCTGCGAGAAATCGGTAAAAGGGGAGCGTGAGCCGTTCCGCATTGCACCACGCAAGCAGTTTGGAGATCTGCCGCCAGATCAAATCAAAGGGAGCGAAAAGAGGCATGAAAAGGCGGGCGAATGCCGCATTGATGTATTCCGTGGAGTGGCATACGGGCGAGGGACCGCAATCAGGACAGGGTTTTGGGTTAAACATAGTTGTTTCTATTTTGGTATGAGCGAGGGATGCCTCAGGATTTCTGTTTTCTCGCGGATATGAGCCCGAGCGGGCAGGGTATCCCGCCCGGGGCGGGATGAGCGAGGGCGAATCTCCAGCGAGTATCCACGCTGGGGATACGAGCGGTAGGGGAAACAGAAGTCCTGAGGCAATTTCCCGAGCGAAAGTTATCCACAGGCGGGTTGAGAAGAATCAGGCAAAATCTGTTAGAATAAGGATACAAGAATAAAGGTCGATTTGGTAGTGTGAATACTCTATATCACTTATGTTAGTGCAAACATGGACGGATGTGATAGTGAACTCCCTGCAAGGGCTTTGGTTGGGCGTCGTTATGTTCTTGCCGAATCTCGTGGGCGCGATCATCGTGTTTATAATCGGCCTCGTGGTTGCGGCGGGACTTTCCGCCTTGGTAGAGAGAATCTTTGATGCCATACGCCTTGACTCGTTCCTTTCAAAACTCGGCCTCGGGCCGTATTTTGAACGGGCGGGGCTTCGCCTGCGCGGCGCGCGCTTTTTGGGCCAACTCGTAAACTGGTTCCTGATTATCGCGTTCCTGCTCGCGGCATCGGATATTCTCCGGCTTGCGGCGCTCTCGGGATTCTTGCGCGAAGTGCTTTTCTACATCCCAAACATCGTAGTGGCGGTGCTCATCATGCTCGCGGCGGTGGTGCTTGGTAATGTGACGAAACGGGTGGTGGTCGCGTCGGTGTTAAGCGCGCGGCTCCATGCGGCGCATTTCTTGGGCACGCTCTCGTGGTGGGCGGTGGTCGTGTTCGGCCTTTTGGCCGCGCTTGTCCAATTGAACATTGCGACCGCGATCATTCAGAGCTTGATTACCGGCTTCATCGCGATGCTCGCTCTCGCAGGCGGCTTGGCGTTCGGCCTTGGCGGCAAAGAATATGCCGCGCATCTTCTTGAGAAGCTTCGGGAGAATACCGAGAGACGGTAATTTTACGATGACCATAACGATGACGATGACAGGGAATTCTTGTCATGGTTATTGTCAAAAGTCATAGTGCGCTCGTGCGCGAAAACCGCTCCGGTTCCGCACTCTTTGATTGTTTTGGTTTTCACTTGTGAGGCGTTGCTCGCTCGAATGAGCATCGAATCATATCGAATGGTTATCGAATTATTATTCGGTCGTCATTCGTTCAAATTCGATTTTTATTCGGGCGAGGAACGTAAGTGAGCGCCAGCTTTCAAGGAGTATGGAATCGGGGCGGTTTTTCATTCTCTGCGAAACAGAGAATGACCCTGAGCGCAGTTGAATGGTGGGTCTTCCTCAGTGGTTGTTCAGCTTTGATTTATGCTGAATCAGCGTTACAATGAAACGATGAATCAAAAGGGTTTTATAAATATTTTTATGGCTATCATGGTGTTGGCTGTGGTTGGTGTTTTTGGTTACTACGTTGTTTCTCGCAAATCGATCAAATCACCTCCTGCGATGCTTGACAATGGTCAAGAGGTCGGCACAAGCAATGTCAATACTTTGCCAAGTCAACCGCAGAGTAACAGCAAGGAAGATATCAGTTCGTGTGTTTCTGCTTCAGACTATACCTATACGTTCTCTATAGTTTTCAGTGCGAACACCTCAAAGCAGGTTGCTGAACAGATTTTGAAGGATAATAATGTGGAAAGTTTCCGAGATCTTTCCTCACCAGTCGGTTACTCGTTCGAACTGCCGAATAACGCTATCTGTGCGTCGGTGGAAGGAATATTCAAGATAAAAGATACTTTCAAAATTCCTGTTCTCTACCGCGAACCCGAAGAAGGTCAACCTAGGAGTGGTCCAAGAGATGGTGACCCTTCATGCCAAAATGTACCGTCCTACTTCGTAACATCAAACAGCGCAAGTCCATCAAACAACTTTTTCCTCGCGTACTATCAGAATGGCGATCAGTTCAAGAAAGCATTAGAAAATGTTGGCGCATACAGTATCGTACCGATTGGAGGAGAGAAAAACTATTACGCAACATTTCATAATGGGGAAATTTGTAAGAGTGTACAAACGTTAAAGGGGAATTTAAACGTTGAGAAAATTCAATCACTCCCGCATACTACGGATTTACCTCGGAACTAAGGTTGAATTGCCATCCAGCCTGCACGCCAACAGGCGAGGACTCGCGTTTTCGGGGGTGTGCCGCAGGCGAGATTGCTTGGTTCCCGCCGAGGCGGGAGCAACCTCGCCGACCCGCCCGAACGTACCGTTCGGTACGGGCGGGGACACAGTGGCGATCGCTCGCCCTCTGGGTCTGCGACCCGAGGGTCGGAGACAGGAATCGGGCGACCACGACCCTCGAAAACGCGGGTCCGAGCTACTATTGACATCTTCTGTGGGCTGTCTATAATAGACTCCGCGAATGATGAACACTGGAAAAACCCTCATATCAAGCGGCTGAAGCCCACGCTTTTTTGCGTGACGCGGTAACCGCTTGCGAAAGCGGTTTTATTGTCTCATCAGAGAGAAGCGAATGTTACTTGACAAGAATGTCTCACTCTTCGTGAGACATCGCGGATTCTCGCGGATAGAAAATACACGCGGATTCTCGCGGATGATTCATACGAATTATCTGCGTTCATCTGCGTACCTATCTGCGTTCATCTGCGGTGTTTCGCAGGAGCGAAACAATATATCAGATTGCCCTGCGCCGCTTTCCCTCTTCGCTTTGTGAAGTACAGAGGGTGAAACGCATTTTGCGGCAGGCAGGGTTAACCAGTGCGCAGCACTGGAATGACTAATTCTTAATTACTAATTTCTAATTGAACCCGCGCGGAACTTTTAGACATTAGAAATTAGAGCTTAGAAATTCCAGCGCTGTGCGCTGGCGTTGCTGACTTCGTTGAGGAAACAGCGTGGGTGAAGCTAATTGGTAAAGCACCCGACTTTAATCGGGAATCAATTGTGGGTTCGAATCCCACCATCCACGCCAACTTCTCGCAGAACGCGAGAGGTTGATTCTCAAAAGTTGGGGTGTGGGCGGCGCGTTCTACGTGTGCGGCCTCTGGAGCATGTGTGTGCGACTCCGGTTCGTTCTGTGTGCGAGAGCGCGGCGCTCGCTACAGATCAACCGTCGAGGGTCCCCCGTGGCACCGAGGCGACTACGCGGGAACCGTCGTCCACTCCCCATAGTTCTTGATTGCTCGCCGAGAGCGTATCCTCGGCACCGAGTCAAGCTCAGCTTGACTCCTCAACGAAGTCAGCAACAAACTTCATCTTGTCTCCGACAAGATCGCGGATTTTCGCGGATAAAAAATACACGCGGATTTTCGCGGATACGGAAACGTCATCCGCATTAATCTGCGTAAATATCTGCGCCTATCAGCGTTCTCGCCGGAGGCGAGATGGGGAAAAGTCAGTATTGGGATGATTGGCA
>MHLB01000060.1:7665-13331 GCA_001818895.1 Candidatus Liptonbacteria bacterium RIFCSPLOWO2_01_FULL_53_13 | reverse complement strand
GCACCGGTTTTGATGCGGTCCGCATGAAGCTTATGGAAGAAAAAGCGCTCCTTAAATCTCTCGCATCGGAAGTGACGAAAAGAGCCCGCGACGCGGAACGTATACTCGCCGAGTAAGTTAAAAAATCTTCTTATTCGCGTTATTTGCTGTATTCGCGATATTCGCGACTACTCTTACAGCCGCGTGATCGCCTGCCGCAATCCTTCGTACGATGTGCTCATAACAAAATAGTTTCTGAAAAACCATCCGTAGGTGAAGGTGGCGTTCGGTTTTTGGAACGAAAGCGAGCGGGCGGGCTGGCCGCTTACCTGCGTATCGGCAAATGCGGATGCGGCGGTCTGCGGAGGGATAAGAAAAAGATTTTTGAAGCGGTCTGTCGGATTTTCTATTCCCAGCGCCTGTCTCTGCGCAAGAAGCGGCGCGACGCCGTCCTTCAGTTTGAAAATAAAGCCGGGCCATATGCCGGTCTTATCCCGCCATACGAATACCGTAATATCCCTCATGAAGAGCGTTCCCATCACTGCCTGGTCAAGTTCGGGAGCGCCCATAATGCTTGCGACTTCTCCCCAGATGAGCGGTCTTCCTTCGGAATTTTTTGTGGCAAGTTCAATCAAAGTTCCCGTGGAACTGGCGTCCTTTGTAAGCGTGTCAATCATTGTCACGATGAACGCGCGGTCAATGGGTCCGGTGGCAGTAAGATAAGGATTAAATTCTCTTGTCGCGTCGGGCGTTTCTTTGAAAAAGGAGGTGTGGCCGAAGTATGTCGGTTCCTCCGCCGCTACGGGCGTTTTCTTCGTGCTCGTCGCGGCACCTGCGTTTTGCCCGCTGTTATTCACCGCCGGCTTCTCCGTGATAAGGGGAACAAGAAAGTACCCCACGAAAAAAAGCACGACTGCGCCCACGATGGCGACAAGCGCCCAAATGAATGTTTGGGATTTTCTTTCGTCCGTTTCGGTTGTGGTAGGCGCCGCGCTGGAACGGATTGTCACGGAAGACCCCGAAAGCCCTGCGGCGCTCCCGCCGCTTTTCTGGAGCAATTCCAGGTCGCCTGCGCGCGTGCGAATAGTCACCTCAAGGGGAGAATCCGGCGGAGGAGGCGGAACGACGTACTGGTCGGTCATGCTTTCTATTATAGAAGATACGACGAAAAATGGCTACGTTCCCCGGCGCTATTCGCGTTATTACCTCTTCAATTTCCGCCGGAGGCGGACAAGCGCGCCTGCCTGCCTTCGGCAGGATTACTCATTCATGCGCTTCAACGACAACCTGATATGCCCGTCGGTATCTACGTGGATCACTTTCGCTTTGACCACGTCGCCCATGTGCACCACGTCATCAACCAATTTCACAAACCCCTCTTTGAGCTCCGAGACATGTATCATGCCGTCCTTCCCTCCGCCCAAATCAACAATCGCGCCGAAGTCAAGAATCTTAATGACCGGCCCTTCAATGATCTCTCCCACCTTATATTCCTTCGTAAGCGCGCGGATGTCGGAGGCCGCTTGTTCCGCTTTCTCAAGCTTGTCGGCGGAGATAAAAACCGATCCGTCCTCTTCAATGTCAATTGTCTCAAGCGCGTACTTCTTAATGAGGCCGTTGATCATCTTCCCGCCCGGCCCGATCACCGCGCCGATCTTTTCAGGGTTGATGGAAAGGGTAATGATGGTCGGCGCAAAAACCGAAAGTTTCGCCCGGGGCGCCTCAATCACCGTTTTCATGAATTCAAGAATTTTGAGGCGGGCAACGCGTGCCTGCTTCAATGTCTGCTCAACGATTGCCGGCGTGAGCCCGTGCACTTTCACGTCAAGCTGGATGGCATTCACTCCCGTTTCGGTGCCCGCTATCTTGAAATCCATATCGCCATAGTGGTCTTCCGCTCCGGCAAGGTCCGTAAGCACCTTGAACTTGCTCCCATCTTCGTTCATCATCAAACCCATTGCGATGCCCGCAACCGGTTTTTTAATGGGCACGCCCGCGTCCATGAGTGACAGCGTCGTGGCGCACACGGTCGCCATGGATGACGAACCGTTTGAAGAAAGGATTTCCGAAACCACGCGGATCGCGTAGGGGAATACGTCGCTCGTAGGCATCATGGGGATAAGCGCTTTGCGCGCAAGTTCGCCATGGCCGATCTCGCGCCGGCCCGGGCCCCGGAATATTCCCGTTTCGCCGACCGAATACGGGGGGAAATTATAGTGGAGCATGAAGCGCCGTTTGGTGACGGTCTGCATGGTCTCTATGAGTTGTTCTCCGCCGGGAGCGCCGAGCGTGGTCACGGCAAGCGCTTGAGTTGAGCCGCGCGCGAAAAACGCCGATCCGTGGGTGCGGCTGAAAAGCCCTATTTCTCCTTTGAGCTCGCGAAGGTCCTCCACTTTCCGCAAATCGGGGCGCTTTTCTTGTTCTAAAATATTTTTGTGCACGATACCATCAATGATTTCTTCAAACAAAAACTCCGTGCCTTTCAAATTCGGTCCAAGCGGATTCTCGGGTGTCGTGAAGGTTTCTTTGAGATGCGCGAAGAGATCGTTCTTGAGTTTTGAGAGATTCTCTTCATGCTCGGCTTTATTGGCATTGTAAATCGCCGCTTCGGCGCGCGGCGCAAGAAACGCTTCTACGGCGGTTCGGAGCGCCGGGTCCGGCGCAAAGAGCGGAAGCTCTTTTTTCGGTTTGCCGATTTCGCTTACCACCGTCTTTTGGAATGCAATGAGTTTGTTGATCTCCGATTGCGCAATGCCGAACGCCGCAATGATGTCCTCTTCTTTCGCTTCCTCGCCCGCGAGCTCTATCATGCTGATGCGCGACTCGGGGCCGGCCGCGAAGGTTTCAAATACGAATCCATTATCCCTTGCCTCGCCTCCGCCTGCGGAGGCGGGTTTCATTTCCGCATTTGTCGGATTCACCGTAAGCCCGCTTTCAACTTTCGCCACGCGCACGCCTGCCACCGGCCCGCCCCACGGGATATCGGAAATGGAGAGCGCGGTAGAGGCCCCCAAGAGGCCTACGAAATCGGGCTCGTTCTCGCCGTCATACGAAAGCACGGTTACCACGACCTGTATGTCGCGCCGGATGTTCTGATTGAAAAGCGGCCTCAATGTCCGGTCAATCAACCGCCCGGTCAACACCGCGTCTTCCGACGGCCGCCCCTCGCGGCGCATGAAACGGCTCCCGAGAATCTTCCCCGCCGCGTAAAAGCGCTCTTCGTAATCAACGCGCAGGGGCAAATAGTCGTTCGTCGTGTCGTGCTTCCCCATGACCGCGGTTGCCAAGACAATGGTCTCGCCATACCGCGCCATAACGGCGGCGTTCGCCTGTTCGGCGAATGCAGAGATCTCAAGTGTGAGTGTTTTCCCCCCAACCTCAATGCTGAATTCTTTTTTTGCCATTTTTTTGTGTTACGAAATTACCAATCCATACGAAAGGTACGAATGGGATTCTTCTTCTCCCTATTCGTATATTCGCAAAAATTCGTAATTTCGTAACTTTATTATTTTTTAATGATGCTCCTCGGGATATCCTCTATGTTGATGAACCGGTCCGCCGCCTCCTGTAGTTTGCCCGATGCGCTCTTGTGGAATGCCGCGACCTCCACCAGGCGTCCCATCCCCCACTTCAGGTAATCCACGAGCGGAAGAAAATCGCCGTCGCCGGTCACAAGAATGACCACGTCAAGGAACGACGCCATACGGATCGCGTCAACCGCCATGCCGACGTCCCAGTCCCCTTTCTTGAGCCCGTCGCCGTATACCTGCAGATTCTTCATCCGCAATTCCAGCCCCGCTTTCACGAGCGCGTCAAAAAATGCGGACTCCGATGATCCGACGTGCTCGTTGCCGCGCGCAAGCCCCGCGCCGGGCTTGCTCTGGTTCGGGGTCTGCCCTTCCACACCTTCGCTTCTCACCACATATGCCATCGCGCGGATAAGCTCCCTCCCGCCGACGAGATTCTTCACAAGTTCCTGATAGTTCACCCTGCCGTGATACAGGTTCTTCGCCGAGTGGTATAAATTCCCTACGTCAATGAAAATCCCCACCCGCTGGCTTGAATAATATTCTCCTTTTGGTTTCATTATTTCTTCAAATCCAACGCCTTGATAAGTTTCGCGTATGTTTTCGGCTCGCGCTTCCTCAAGTAATCCAGAAGCTTGCGGCGTTGGCTTACCATCTTCAATAACCCCCGGCGCGAGTGGTTGTCTTTCGCATTTTTCTTCAAATGTTTCGTGAGCTCGTCAATCTGGCGCGAAAGCATCGCCACCTGTACCTCGGCGGACCCCGTGTCTTTCTCGTGCCGCTGGTGCTCGGAAATCACTTTTGTTTTTACCCGTTTGGTTAACATTGTGAATATGATAGCACAGCCGCCCGCAAATGGCAAACAGCCGGCCAAGGACGCAATTGAAACGGCTCTCCGACCTAGGTCGGAGAGCCGTCCAGAAGTCCGGTTTTCCCTGTCCCGACATTCTATCCCCCGCTTTTAAGAGAGATGCTTTGATACCAACTTCGTCATCTCAAACATGTTGACGGTCGCCTTGCCTCCGAATACCTTCTTCAAGTTCTCGTCGGCATTGATATTGCGCTTGTTTTTCGGGTCCTGCAGGTTGTTCTTTTTGATATAGACCCAGAGCGCTTTCACGACCTCCGACCGGGGCATCGGACCCTTGCCGACAACGGCTGCCAAATCCGCGCTCACCTGCATTGGCTTCATAAATGCGGCGTTTGCCATATTGTTTTTGATTATTGATTATTGGTGACTTTCACTCATACTACCCCAATGTATAAAAAACGCAAGGACGCTTGTCATCCCCGCGCCGTGCCTGACGGCAGGCAGGGAGGCGGAAATCCAGGTTCGTTCCCTTGTTCCTCCCATATCTTCGCGTCTTCCATGCCCTCATATCCCCATATCTCATATCTCTCCCTCTGGTGATGTGTCGCAAAACGAGATATCATAATGCCATATGACCGAGATCGAGCGTTTCCTGGGCGAATACCTTGACTACCTTGAGATAGAGAAGAATCGTTCTCCGAAAACACGTGAGAATTACGAGCGCTATCTCCGCTTTTTTATCGTTTCCTCGCGCGTGAAACGCCCGGAGGACATTACGGACGGCGTGGTGCGCACATTCCGCATCGCGCTTGCCAGAAAAAACATCAAAAAGATCACCCAGAACTATTATGTCATCGCCATCCGCAGTTTTCTGAAGTATCTCGCGAAACGCGACGTGAAAGTGCTCGCCCCCGAAAAGATCGAGCTTCCGAAAGTGCCGATGCGGCAGATCGCGGTCATTGACTACCGCGACCTTGAGCGGATACTGGATGCCCCCCCGAAAGACACTCTGCGCGGGCTCCGCGACCGCGCGGTCCTGGAAATGTTTTTTTCCACCGGGCTTCGCCTTCGCGAGCTTTGCTCGCTTGACCGCTACATAGACCTTGACCGGGGCGAATTCACCATCCGCGGGAAGGGCGACAAATTGCGCGTGGTGTTTCTCTCCGACCGCGCGCGCACTGCGGTCAAGGCGTATCTCGCAAAGCGCACCGATGCCGACCCCGCGCTTTTTGTGAGCCTGGCGAAAAATCCCGCGCAGAAAGGCGCGCAGCCAAAAGTACTCGGAAGGATCGCGCCGCGCGCGGTGGAACGGCTGGTCGCTTCTTCCGCCGTAAGAGCGGGAATCCCCG
>MHLB01000060.1:4270-7657 GCA_001818895.1 Candidatus Liptonbacteria bacterium RIFCSPLOWO2_01_FULL_53_13 | reverse complement strand
CATTCTTTCGCGACCGATCTCTTGATGAACGGCGCGGACATCCGCGCCGTGCAGGAACTTTTGGGCCACGCGAATATTTCCACCACGCAGGTCTATACGCACATCACAAACAAAGAGCTCCGCGAGATCCATAAAGCGTTTCACGGAAGGAGAAGGGAGCGGTAACAAGGCCGACAATATAATACATATATAATATAAGGTAGAATGAAGAACAATGGAGGGTAAGCTGATGTTTACTCGATTATGTGAACGATCGTTTAGATAATCGAGTTATGGTATAATTACATCCATAATGACGCGGCCAAACGAAATAGAAACAGCGCTTTGATTCAATAGTCGTCCGCTTATTTTATGCCATGAAAGGAGATATTGTTTTCGCATTGCTTTCCGCGATTGGAGAATCAGCGTCTACGGCGACGGATGTCATTTTTGCAATGCTTGATGCCAGCCATGGAGCTTCTGCTGGCAAGCTGGACCGACAATTTCATACTATTCAGCACGCACGAATGACGGCTGACGCACAACGAGAAGAGCAATTCAAGATACGGCAGCGCTATCACGATATTCTCTACCACCTCAAACAAGATGGATTAATCGTTGAACGGAGCGACGGCGACAAAAAACGCAACAGGGTGCTCGCGCTCACCAAAAAGGGCTTCTATAAGCTTGGGCTGCTCCGTACGAAAGCGTCCGCGCGACTGCCAGCCGCTGCATATCCGCACAAGAAAAATGACCGCTTCACTATTTGCGCATTTGATATTCCGGAACGCGACAGAAAAAAGCGAAATTGGTTGCGGGCGGTCTTGCAACGGCTTGGATTCGCCGCCATTCAAAAAAGCGTATTCATCGGAAAGGTAAGGGTTCCCAAAGAGCTAATTGACGACATGAAGGCGCTACGTATTCTGGATTATGTGGAAATTTTTGAGATAAGCAAAACGGGGAGTCTGCGCCATATCGCCTAGTGTCGCCGGATATTTTTCGGCATTGCCGAATCTTCATTAATCTCTCTTCTTTACTCGATTATCTGAACGATCGTTCAGATAATCGAGTTACGCGTCAGGTTGCGATGTTAGGCGTAAGGGAGGCTTTTTTCTTTGCTCTGTTTGCAGAGAGGAGGCCGCGTATGCCACGCGCGGTATCTGTGGGCGGGGTGGGACTCGAACCCACATATCTTGCGAAACACGGTCCTAAGCCGTGCGCCTGTACCAATTCGGCTACCCGCCCAACGTGCCCAGTTTACCCTTATTTTTCAATGTATTCCAGCCTTTATCGTGCCATCTGAAAAACCTTGACTTTTCGGCTTTTGTGTATTATAATATAAGGTAGAAAGTCGGGCAACAGGAGTAACTGCCAAACGGCATTATTCTCTGCTGAACCGGCCCAACCTTGATAACTCAACAGAGAAACGGTTTGGTAAAACAAGTTCTAGCGGTTTAGAGCGCCCAAAAGGCGTGGAGGGAGAAGCTATGTGGTTCCTGGCGAAGTTCTTCGGGTTGCTCGCCGTCTCCGGCGCGCTCACGCTCGTGGCCATGCGGGCATGGGCGTGGTTCGTGACGAGGAGAGAGGAGTCCGAAGAGGAACGCAAGAGGAAGCTGAGCGAGAAGTTCCAGGACATGCTGGACGACAACGACATCCCATGGTACGCGGGCATCGTTACAACGGGACTCACGTTCCTCATCGCGTTGGAAAGCCCGGGGTCGCCATTGTTCCCGGACGCGATCCGCACGATTCCGGGCGTGCAAACGCTCGTGGACTACTGGGGGTGGTTCTTCCATGGGAAGCTCTATCAGCCCCCCGCGTCCATCCCCTCTCTCGCCACCTGGTTCTGGTGGGAGGCAACGGTGCTACTTGGGCTTCTGACTGCGCTCTATACCACCATCGCGTTCCGCGATGAGGTAGGGTACGCAGCGCTGAAGATCTGGAATTTCATCCAGGCGCGCCGGTCCAGGGAAGGAGCGGCGACGCCCGAAGAGCCGCATCGCCCGGAGGGCAAGCATGGCATCGGACTCGCCATCTTGATACTTTCGGACTTCGTGGCGGCATTCGCCGCCGAGTTCCTCTCTAAGAAGGTGAGGGTGTGATGGCAACGACAACCGCCGCACCTGCGCCAAGAGCGCAGGCGATGATGACGTTCAGCCAGCTCGGCTGGGGTGTTGTCGCGGCAATCGTTGCCGCGGTGCTCCTCAATGCGATCGTTCCCGTGCCAGTCATGATCGGCGCGGCGATGATCGTAGTTCTCCTCCTCGCGCAGTTCGTGGAATCCCGTTTCGGTACGGGATTCTCGCGGGTGGCGCGACTGTGGAACATCGTGATCGCCTACGCAGGCGGTGCGGTTGCCTTCGTGGTAATCCGCTTCGCTCTGTGGTGGATCACCGGTGTGGCACCCATCTGGTCACACGATTATTGGGACGTTGCCGGCTTCGGAGGGTTTCCTGCAAGCGCAGGAGGGATCTTCTGGAGCCGCACGATTCCCCCCGACCAGATCTTCTGGGAGGTGTTGGGGCTCGTGGTAATCGTGACGCTGGTGCGAAACCACATCGCTGAGAAGTTGGGAGAGCGTATCATCGGAGGATTCTACACCAAGATCATCGCGATTATGCTGTTGGGAACGTACCTGGTCCTTACTGCCAAAGTCACGTTCCCAGCTGCCTACGCGTACATGCAGAAGGAGTACATCCTGAAGCACGTGCCCGTGGAGGCGGGAGGGCTGAAGCCAACGATTCCGACGCCCGCCCCCGCGCCCGCCGCAAAACAGGCCAAGGCATCCGCGTATCCAATCTGCGCGGATACCGGAGAAGACATCGAGCTTGACCCGGTGAAGAACCCTAGGGTCGAGCTCCGGATCTCTCCGACCTGTTGGTCGGGGTGGGTCAAGCTTCCATGGGGTGTCGACTTCCGAGTCGACAACCCCGCACGGAACGGGTATGAATACCTGTTCTGGGACGGCTCACGCGTACTCGCCACCGAGGACGGGTGGATGGGCCACAAGCTTGCCCACTCGCAGTTCCGTCTTCGCGGACATCGCGGAGATGCGGTGGTGAGTATCGTGGTGGAGGCGCGCGCGAAGTCGTAAGGCGCGCCCAAAACCAAATCGGTTTCTCAATTCCTCCCAGCGCGGAGGAGAAAGGAAATGCCTATCGTATAAGCATTTCGAGAACCCCGTATGCGGTAACGTACGGGGTTTTTGAATACGAGCGAAAAACCGCCCCGACGGAAATCGGAGCGGTTTTCAAATACCCTATACGAAGCGACTATGGACAGCCGGTGAACGTAGAGGTGGTCAAAATGCCCCCTATGATCCCTGGGACGCCCTTCGCGATAATCGCCACTGCGATTGCCACCACCGCATAGATAAGCATGTGGTTTGCGTTCGTCACTTTCTCCTGA
>MHLB01000060.1:2227-4221 GCA_001818895.1 Candidatus Liptonbacteria bacterium RIFCSPLOWO2_01_FULL_53_13 | reverse complement strand
CCGCGATGTTGCAAAGGATTACGATCGCCTGATCCGGAGTATTGATGGAAGAATTCGGCAACACGCCCCTTTGCGCGAGCGCGAAAAGCGGAGATGCGGCGGAAAGCGCCGCGAATCCCTTCACTCCCCATTTTGTGAGATTTTGTTTCATGAGTAATGGTGTAAATGACGACCTTTCGGGTTGTTATGCGGAGTATAGCATGAAAAGCGGTTTGCAGTCCAACTACTTCAAGAAACTCCCCACCAGATTCGGTACGCCCCATGAGAGAATTGCGACCGCAATTCCCACGACGGCGTAGATAATCGTCTGGTGCGCTTTTTTCACTTTTTCCGAGTCGCCTGCGGCGGTAACATAGAGAAATGCGGCGTAGAGCACAAGAATGACGCTTAAAGTAATGACAAATCCCGCAAACCAACTAGTAATGCTCTCTAGCTTTCCAAAAACTTGCCCTTTTTCTGTTATAGGCTTCGTCATCTTCTGCTGCTGGGCGTACGCGGAATATGCGGACGTAATGAATAGCATTGTTCCGCCGACGACTCGGCTAGTTATTTTTCCAATATAACCCATTGATAGCGTTCATGGTCGGACAAACCTTTCGGTTAATCCACCAAAAAATAGCCGACTAAATTTGGGATTCCCCACGAGATAATTGCGACCGCGATGCCTACGATGGCGTAGATAATCGTTTGATGCGCTTGCTTTACTTTTTCCGAGTCGCCCGCGGCGGTGACGTAAAGAAAGGCGGCGTATAGTATCAGGATAACGCTCAACGTGATGACAAGACCGCCGAACCAGCCCGCTAAGTACATTAACAAATATAATATCCTATCTCCGTCTAACTTACTCGCTCCACCAACCGCAGTCCTAGTTAATGGTTCTCCAACTTGAATCGCCGCCTTCGCAAGAAACGGAGCAAGGAAAGCGGTCAATGATATCGCGCCTCTGACAATATTGTTCTTAAAAAATTTATTTTTCATAGTTACGTTCGCTTTATAAGACCTTTTTTGACCTAAGAACACCCGCTCGCGGTGGTGTCCAAAAACGACGCGACCAAGTTCGGCACGCCGCCCGCGATGAGCGCGATTGCGATGCCCACCACGGCATAGATCATCGTTTTGTTCGCAGTGCCGACTTTTTCACTGCTCCCGCCAGCCGTCATATACAAAAACGCCGCGTAAATTACGCAAATTATGCCCACGGTTAGCGCGAATGTAAATACCCAGTCGGCGATGGTGCAAAGCATGCTCTGTACCCCTTTTACATCTTTGGGAATCGCGTATGCAAGAAACGGAACGGAAAGCGCGATAAGGGTTGAAATGCGTTTGTTCATTTTTTCTTTATTGCCAATTACTAATTACTCGTTACTCTCCCAATAGGTCTTTAAGTATAAATACGACCGCCTGCGCGAATAATATTACCGCAAATCCTATGACGGCGTAAAGCACGACGTCCCTTCCCTTTTTGACCTTCTCGGAGTTCCCTCCGGCGGTCATAATCATAAACCCGCCCACGATGACCATAATCGCGACGATGGGAGTTGCAATCTGAAGAAGCCCGGTGATAATTTTCTGCACCACGCCTTCAAAGGTAGTGTTGCCAAGGGGGTTTTGAAGCGTGCCTCCGCCCGTTGTTTGCGCCTGTGCGCGCATCGCCAACAAACCCAACAACAAAATGTACTTTTGGAGCGATTTCATGATTTTGGATTCGTGCTCTCCCCTCGACTGCGCTCGGGGAATAATATGAGATACTAGCGTAAGTATTATAACCCGCCCCCGCAGAAACTCAAATTGAACTGCCTGCCGTTCAATGATGGGTCAATGCCGTAGGGTATGCCCACGACTACGTTCAGCCGGCACGCATTGCCTTGGCTTATCCCCAAAACCTCAAGAAAATCCCTTTCCGCCATAGCGCGGTTCTCTAAAAACGGCTTCGCGGCAACCGCAACCCAAAAACTGCTGTCCATGGTGTCATATGAAATAAAGTGGGTCGGTTT
>MHLB01000060.1:1352-2214 GCA_001818895.1 Candidatus Liptonbacteria bacterium RIFCSPLOWO2_01_FULL_53_13 | reverse complement strand
TAAAAATTTTTCACCGTGACGCTCCCCGAAGGCGTGCCTATCGTAAGCGTTTCCCCTTTCGGAAACCCCGCCGCCATTTCTGCGCTTGGCGGTTGGTTGAGCGTGCTTGATGCAGGCGCGGGTAGTTCTCCTGGCGTTGTTTCCTGCGCGTTCTCATCCTCCGGTGCGGGCGTAGATGTGCGCAAGAAGAGAAACGCAAATATGCACATAAGTACAAGTATTATTCCTGCAATGATAATGATGTATTTTTTAGACATAGAATAATTAACACCCTTCAAAATGCAGATGATCCCCGGTGCGATAACGAGTTTTCGTGCCGTGGCAGGAAAGATATTCGTTGAGCACCTTCCCGCCGCATTTGCTCAATTCCGTTGCAGCTTTTTGCACGTTTCCACATCCGCCGCTCACCGCAATGTCCACCGCACATCCATTATTATGCGAAAATCCGCTATGTCTGCCTGTGGGAGGATATCCTTCGGTGACGATAAGCGACATCCCGCTAAGTTGCGCTGCGGCACATTTCAGTTTTGCAACGGTTTTCGCATCTGCAGTACAACTTGCATTACTTTTACACCGGAATCCCGTGCCGTTAATCGGAGCGCATATTCCGGTTCCCGTTCCCGACGACGAACATCCTCCGGCTTGATTCGTATCCGGCTTGTATTCCAATCGCACCAAATCCGGCAATTTGAGCGTGATAAGTTCGGGGTTGATGGTGTTTAACACGAGCGTGGCGCCCACGAGCAGAAGAAGCCCGAGTAAGGCCTGTGTAATCCATTCTCTCCCCTCGTGCTGGCCGGAAGGATTCCCCGCCGCAAGCGTGTATTTGATGGCGCCGAAGACGATTGCCCCGAACGCCAAA
>MHLB01000060.1:0-1342 GCA_001818895.1 Candidatus Liptonbacteria bacterium RIFCSPLOWO2_01_FULL_53_13 | reverse complement strand
GCGAAAAGAAAAATTGCCGCGAGAGAACTTACTTTACCGTACGTCGCATAAGCGCGTTTCATTTTGCGGGCGTTGAAGTTTTGAAAAAAGTGATGTTGCACGCAGCTTCAGGGTTCCTCCAATCTCCTCCGATATTCGGTCCGATAAAGGTGAAAAATGCATCAATGATGAAGAATGCAACAAGACCAATCACCGCGCCGACGATTGCGCCAGTTACCATCTTTCTCCCCTCCCCTACCTTTTCCGACGAACCCATGGAGGTAAGGATGAGAAATCCGCCATACATAATAAAGAATGGGATGAGAACAAAAAATAAAATCGTTATGCCAAAGTAAATCACATTCACGAATGTTTGAATCAGCCCGCAGAAACTATGGTCGGGTACTACGAGAGGTTTGCCCCAGTATCCCGTCGGGAACACTTTGGGGGGCACGAATGCCGAGGTGATTGACGGCAAGATAAGCAACGCAAGCGCCGCGACCCCCGCTCCTATGACGCAAATTTTTGCTATTTTTTTTGTCATTGTTTGCCCCTCGACTACACTCCCTCCTCCGCTAAGGCTTCGGAGTGCAGGCGAGGAATAATTGCTTTTTGCTAATTACTATTTACTTCTTACTATTTACTTCTTACTATTTACTGCCTGCTGTTTGCTCTGAATAGTTGGTCAACTTGGTCCTTGACCTGCCGCAATGCTTGCCGCACGTCAGATTGCCCGCGAATTACCTGCAGAATGGCACTATTAAAGAGCGCTTCAACTTTGTTCATGTCCGGATTGTGCCATGAGCGAGCGGTGAGCGCCTGCTTTGCGAACACGCCGAGTTCGGCGCTCGTTTTCGCCTTGTCAATCAGCGTGCGCAAGGCGGGCGGGCGCCTTGTGGCATTCGTATAAAGCGATGCGATGTTTTCGTCGGTCGTCGCATACAAAACGAAATCCCATGCCCACTCGGGCACTTTGCTTTGCTTGGAAACCGCAAGTCCGTCATAGTTCGCATAGCTTACTTGCCCTGAGCCCGTCGAAGGGTCGCCGCCTTGCGGCACCGGAGCGATGCCGAGAGGGAAAAACGGGCTCTTTTGTTTCAACGCTTCCGCATCTTTCATATAGCCGAAAACCATCGCGGTTTTCCCCGACAAGAAGCTGTCAAATGCCGGCGGCTGGTTTTCATTCCACGTGTAGACCGACGATACCGCATCGCCGAATTGAAGATAATAATTCATTGCCGCAATGCCCTTCTCATCGCTAAAGAGCGCCGCGGTGAAATTCGCGTTCGTCATCTCCGTCCCGCTCTGGAGCATGAGGAGGTTCAGAATATCCACCGCGTGCGGAACCGTCTTCTCGCTTCCG
>MHLB01000059.1:6027-7144 GCA_001818895.1 Candidatus Liptonbacteria bacterium RIFCSPLOWO2_01_FULL_53_13 | reverse complement strand
CAGCACCGTTTTACTGCTCCACCCATTCGCCGGTTGTAGGGTTAAAATCCGCGAGCGTCTTTGAAAAGCCATCGTCCAGCCACTCTATTCTAATAGTTGTCCCAGCCGATTCAATCCCTTGGGGTTGCCCAGGAAGTAATCTTTTGCGCTGGTAAGTAAAACGCTTTGAACCATCAAGAGATTTCACCTCCAAAAGATAGATGCCCTCTGCGTCTCCCAATTCCCGTTCTACCTCAAAACTTTCGCACCTGCTGCGAAGTTGAGATAAAATTTCTTCAAGCGAAAGAACGCGCTCCGGACCTACTTCGCCCATATCCATTTTTTGGTCATTTTCGCCTGTCATTTGTTTACCAGTATATCTTCTTGTGGAGGTAAAGTACAAAAGCGAACTACACTCTTTTTGGTAATCTGTTTTGCATCTTTTGACCCAACCCTCGGCTCATTTCCCGCCGTTTGAGGCAAGGGCGGATTGCCCCTCGACTGTGCTCGGGGAATAATAATTCAAGGGAACAAATCCCTCCCTCCTTCGGAGTACTCCCTTTAGGAAAGGGAGAATAAATCTCTCGGCGCGGGAATGACAATGGGGAAAAAGGGAGAATAAAGTTGGCTGCCCGTCTCTCCCTGTAGCAAGCTACGGGGTATTCGCGGACAGCACCGTGGCAACTTTGTTGGCAAGGTGTGCCCACCGGGCACTCGCGCGTTACTGCGCCGCTCATCCCCGCGGTCCGGCCTTCGTAGCCGAAGCTACTTCGGCGGAGTAGGCCAAGCCGCGGGGTATTCTCGGCACTCCCAATAAATCCCTGCTCCGCAAGTCCAATAACGACGGGCATTTGAACGGCTCAACGCCGTTGAGCCGTTCGGGAAGCCCGGCTACATGCAGGAGAATTTTTCTGCTATGTCTGTTATACTCCTGAAAAATGGATACGGATTTGGGCTACCACGCGTTTTTCGGACCTGACCGCAATAAATTAAAATCGGGCGGATTTTCGGTTGCGCGGGTTGTTGTTGAATATAAAGGAGCTTACAAGATAAGGAATGCAAACGGCGCATATTTTGCCAAGATAACCGGAAAGCAGATGTTCAAGGCCTCATCAAGAGAGGACTATCCCGCCGTGGG
>MHLB01000059.1:3987-5994 GCA_001818895.1 Candidatus Liptonbacteria bacterium RIFCSPLOWO2_01_FULL_53_13 | reverse complement strand
GCGGGCCGTAATCCACGAGGTACTGCCGAGAAGGACAATGATAAAGAGAAAATACAGCGGCAAAAATGAAACGCAAATCATAGCGGCAAACATAGACGTGGCGTTTGCCGTTGAATCGGTCGGCAGGGACTATAACTTAAATCGTTTTGAAAGATATTTTGCCATAGCCAATGACGGAGGCGTGAAGCCCGCCATCATACTGAATAAAATAGACCTGATTTCCAGAGAAGAACTGGACTCAAAACTTGCCCAGCTGAAGAACCGGTTCAGCGATGCCGATGTCATTCCGACCAGCACCATGACCGACGAGGGGCTGAACGAGCTGAGGGCGCACATATCAAGCGGGAAAACATATTGCTTCCTCGGCTCGTCCGGAGTCGGGAAGTCATCCCTCATCAATAAACTGCTTGGAGAAAATATCATAAAGACCGAGGAGATAAGCCTTAGCACTGGCAAAGGAAAGCATGCCACCACGAGCAGAGAGATGTATTTTTTGGAAAACGGCGGCATCGTCATAGACAACCCGGGGATGCGGGAAGTGGGAATGACTGATGCGAGTGCCGGCATAGACAACCTATTTGACGAGATAACTGTTCTGGCCGGGAAGTGCAAATTCATTGACTGTACGCACGCCCATGAGCCCGGATGCAAAGTGCTTTCGGCATTAAAATCCGGCACACTGGACAAGGGCAAGTACTTCAATTACATTAACTTGAAAAAAGAAGCTGAACACTATGAAATGACCGAGTTGGAAAAAAGAGAAAAAAATCGCGAATTCGGAAAATTTATCAAGAAGGCCAAGGGAGAATTGAAGAAGCACGGGCATAAGGATTACGGCTCATTTCCCGCCGTTTGAGACGGAGGCGGATTGCCCCTCGACTACGCCCCGCCGTCGCTGAAGCTTTGGCGGGCAGGTCGGGGAATAATAATGCGGGAATGACAAAAAGAGCGCGGGGATGACAGAGAGGGGCGACGCGCGCCGAGCGCAACCGAAGCATCCGAACCTCCTATTCCGTCGCATCGGTGAACACGACCAGGCGCTGAGAGTAACTAAGCTGTGCCTGGCTCCAGGTGCCTTCGCAGGTGATGAGATTCAAGTGGGCGCCATCGTCGGTAGCTCTGAAGACGTCGGCGGAGTCCATCGCAGGATCATAGCTGCGGATTGCGCGAACGGTGAAAGTGACGGATGCTCCATTGTCCTTTACGACGGACAGCTTGTCGCCCACGCTCAATTTATAGAGATTACTGAACACGCCCGGCTTCGTCACGACTCCGGCACGCACCTGGGCAACATGCCCGGTCGCGATGGCAACCCCTTTCTCTCCGGGGTGCACACTGCCGGTAAACCACCCGACATCATAAATGTTGCCCGGTACTTCCATGGCCCCGTCGGACTTGAGGCCGTTATATTGAAAACCCGCATCGATGCCGAGCTTCGGGACGATGAGGCGGACAGGATATCCCTGCGCGCCATTTACGGCTGTCGCGGTCGTCGTTGGGGCTCCGGATTTCGCCCCCGCCGCATCGGTCGGCGCGGGTTGGAGCGCCGCGTTGATTTTCCCCCGTGAAAGGGGACCGAGAAAACCGCTTGTGGGATAGACGCCCGCCGACGTTTGCCATAGACGAAGGGCGGCCTTGGTGAGCGGACCGAAATAATCGGTCGTGGCGGTGAGATTGAGATACCCTCCGGTGATCAGAAATTGCTGGAGGACCATTACGTCGTTCCCGCGGGCTCCAAGCGAAAGGTCGCGCGCGAACATAATGCCGGTCGTCGTTGCAGATAGCGGAAAACCTTCCGCCCGTGTGCTACCGGAAGCGACGCAACCGAAGATCAGGAGCGCGGTGAAAAACGCTGTATTGGAAAGTTTCATCATACTATATATTATGCCACACATTTCCCGGAGAACCATCATCGAGTATCCAGGCCGAGGAAGGGCGCATGGCCCGCATTTGGAATAGGAGCCAGAGGTGGAAAATGGTACGATTGAGTTATTATAAAAGTCGCCT
>MHLB01000059.1:0-3905 GCA_001818895.1 Candidatus Liptonbacteria bacterium RIFCSPLOWO2_01_FULL_53_13 | reverse complement strand
CCGCCTTTCCGCCTTTGCGTAAAGCTACGGCGGGACGAGGCGCGGGAATGACAGGGGAGTGGGGGATATGAAGATATAAGATACGGAGATATGAGGATACGGAGATATGGAGATATGGCCCGCATTTGGAATAGGAGCCAGGGGTAGAAAATGGTACGATTGAGTTATTATAAAAGTCGTCTTGAATCAATCACCGCGCCGCTTGGGCCATGTTATGATGTACTAGTACATCATAACATGGGAAGAAAAATTTTTACGCCGTGCGGTATTCCGGCGGCGGAAAGTGAATAACCACACCGCTTTCATCCCCGCCGCAAGCGGCGGGGTATTCAGCGGGGATTTAATAAAAAAAGCATGAAAAATCTTATGCGTTATGCAGTAACGGCCATGTTGTGCGCGCTTCTCGCATCGCCCTTCGCGGCGGTTGCACAGACGATCGCCACATCGTCCGACACGATATCTTCTTCAACCAATCAATGGTATCGGGAGGGTTCAAGCGAGCCGATTAGCGTCCGCCGGGAACGGATACGGGGATATCGGCAACAGTCAAGCGAGCTACAGCAAAAAATTACCGCATTGGGCAGTACGGCCAATGCGTCCGTGCTGATGCCGGTTCTCTTCGGCGTCGGGGTCAAAGACATCTCGCCGAACTTCGGCGACCCGCGCTCCGGCGGCCGCACGCACGAAGGCGAGGACATCATGGCGGTTAAGGGGACTCCGATTATTTCTCCCACCCCTGCAGTTGTCCTGCGCATCGGGACAGGGGAGACCGAGGGGAACTATGTCTACACTGCAAACCCGGGCGGCGAGACATTCATCTATATGCACCTGGACCGCATCGGCGAGGGCGTGATCTCCGGATTGGTTCTCGGGCAGGGCTCGCTCATCGGCTATGTGGGCAATACCGGAAACGCCTCCGGCGGGCCGGCGCATCTCCACTTTGAGATACACAACAATTCCGGCGCTCCGATGGACCCGTTTCCGCGCCTCACCGGAGAGCTCTCGCTTCAAGAAAAGATAGCGGACCTTTCCGCGATTCTCACGCAAACTTCCGACCGCATTACTCTCTCACAGCTTCTCGTAACGAACTTCCGCGGCACCTTTATCGCCGCTCTTGCCGCCAATATCATTCTGCCTTTGTCCATCGTTGATGCTCTCGCGTCCGTGCCGGCGGCGCCCGCGCCAACGGGCGCAGGAGGCGTTCTTCCTGCCGGAGACCTTGATATTGACTCATCGGGCGCTTTAGTTATCGCGCTCCAGAAATATCTGATACAAGCGGCGTCGGGCGCCGCGGCGGCACGCCTTGCCGGCGCGGGCGCAACCGGCTATTTCGGAATAATTACGAAAGCGGCCCTTGTGGAATACCAGGTGGCGGTGGGCATCTCACCGCCCAGCGGATATTACGGGCCTGTCACGCGAGCGTTCATTGCGGCTCACCCCCTCGGGGCATCGCAGACGCCCGCCTCAAGCACTCTCCCTGCCGGCGGGAGCGGGACAACTCCGGCGCTCACGCGCGACCTGTACCGGAATGTGAGCGGCGAGGACGTGCGCACGCTTCAAAAATTGTTGAACGCGAAAGGATTTACGGTCGCGCCAGCCGGTCCCGGCTCCCCGGGGAATGAGACAATCTATTTCGGTCCGGCAACGGAGGCCGCAGTCATCAGGTTCCAGGCCGCGCGCGGCATTACGCCCTCCGCGGGCTACGTCGGGCGCCTTACCCGCGCGGCGCTCGCGTTGCCCTAATAGCGGCAAGAAACGTTTTCGTTTACGACCCGTCCGAGGAGCGTCGGAAGACCAGGGTCGGCATAAATTTTCATCAACACAGAAGTAAAATGACACCACAATGGAATTATATGGATTTGTACTAGTTATTTTTGCGGCTTCCATCTTACAAGGCATTACAGGATTTGGCTCTGCGCTCATTGCAGCTCCACTTGCCCTTCTTTTTATTGATAAAACCACAAATGTGCTTTCTCTCACCTTTGTAAGCGTCGCCTTGAACGGATTTCTTTTGTGGAAAATAAGACATTCTATCAGCCGAAGTTTATTCGGATTTCTTTTTGTATCGAGCCTTGTCGGGTTGCCTATCGGCTTGGCTATACTCAAGGTCGCTGACATTCAAACTCTCCGTATTGTTGCGGGCAGCCTCTCTATTCTTTTTGCCGCTCTTTTATACTTAAAGTTTATTAAAATTTCACAATCACGGTTTCTGACAATACTCTCGGGAGGTTTGGCCGGCATACTTCATACAAGTATCAGCATGAGCGGACCACCAGTAGTGCTCTTGGTTGCAGGACAAGATATTAACAAGGACGAAGCGCGCAGAACATTTGCCGCGTTTTTTCTGGCGATGAGCCTTATTTCAATAGCATTATTTGCTGCGAGTCAGAGTCTCACCATCAAAGGCATTGCGTTTGGAATTTGTGGAATTCCCGCTGCTTTTCTTGGGGCATATGTGGGTAATAAAATTGCAAATACAGTTTCGCATAAACAATATACAACTCTTACTTTCTTGTTGGTGTGCATAACGGGAATACTGGCAATCTATTCCGGACTCCGAAGGTGAGATCCGCCGAGGAGCATCATGGCAGGCCATAGTTTAAATACAATGAGTAAATCTGATCGAAAGAAAAAATTACCGCTGAATAAGGCTTTAATTCAGAAACTTCTGTTCCCTTACGGAATGAAATTAATTGACGCCCACCCGGTCAAAGCTGGAATTGAAAATTCAAGTTCTTTTGTAAGCACTGCAAAAGGAAAGTTTGTTTTAAGAGTTTATAGACAAACCAACAAAACTCCCGCATGGATAAAACGCGAACTGGATTTCATGTCCTTTATGAACGAGAGGGGCATCCCGATCCCAAAGGTTTTTTTAAACAACAGATATGGCACAATAAATATCTATAAAAAAGACGAGAAAATATGGCGGTATATTTTGATAGAACGCGCCCCCGGAAGACATCTTAAGGGAACCGACCATAATCTCGTTCCCCAACTCGCTTACTGCCAGGCGGTACTTCATAAATCATCGGTTCAATTTGCCAAAAAATATCAGACCCCAGGGAATTTTATAGAAGGCCCGCTGAATTATTTCGTTTCAGAGATGGCAAATGCGAATAAAAGTAAAATTAGCAAATCTCAGTTTTGGACAAGGGTAAAAGTTATCACTAATGAAATAATAAAAGAAATGGAAGGTGATTTGGGTAGATTGAAAAAATTGCCTCATGGCTTGGTTCATCTTGATTATGACAGCGACAACATTCTGGTCACAAAGAACAAAATTGAGGGAATCATAGATTTCGACGATCTTTCTCATCTGCCTTTTGTGGTGGACCTCGCAAATACCCTTTGGTGGTGGGCATGGACAAACAGAAATAAGAATCCTGAAAAAGTCATAAAAAGATATTTAGATTATTATCGCCGAGAACGCCCCTTGAGTAAGAATGAATTGTCCTTCCTTACGCTATTCATGCGGTTAAGGAATATAGCCGTTGGAATCGTTTTTGGTGTTAAGAGGGAAAAGAATATAAGTTCGGTAGCGGCAAATAAGGTTATAGAATTCGACAAGGTCATTAAAAGTTTAAAGCTTATCCAGGCAGAGCCATCTTAGAAGCATCGGTTCGGCAATCTGTTTCGCACGATATGAGCCAACCCTTGGCTCATTTCCCGCCGTTTGGGGCAAAGACGCGCTCTGAATTCTCGTGTCCCTACACCCCACCCGCACCCTCCCCTCTAAAGAGGTGAGGGGGGGAGAAAAGCAGACCTGGATTCCCGCCTTCGCGGGAATGACAGAAAGGGCGCGGGAATGACAGGGGAGTATGCAGTAAGAAGTAATTAGTAAGTGGTAAGCAGTTGGCGGGGTGCTATACTACACGCATGACCAAACGGGTTTTTATCGCGCACGG
>MHLB01000058.1:1663-5666 GCA_001818895.1 Candidatus Liptonbacteria bacterium RIFCSPLOWO2_01_FULL_53_13 | reverse complement strand
GTAGCCGTTCTTCAATGATTGTTTTGGACATGGATATAGCCATTTCCCCATTCTAGGGGAAACCGCCATATGTGTGTGCACATTACCACAGGGGGTTGACACGAGCGTGGTAAACTATAAAGAAGTCCTTATAATCACCAATTACTTAAAACATCAATTATTTGATCAAGCGCGGAGGTTGACCGCGTTTAATGAGTCATCAATAAAATTAAATTAAAATAAACAAATGAAAACATTCAATAAAATTTCAGTATTTGCCTTGGTTGGTGCGTTCGCGTTCGGCCTCACCGGGCCTGCCGCGTTCGCGGCAACAACGCCGTCTCTCGGAACAGCGGCAACCTATGGCGTTCTCGGCAGTACCTATACCAACACCGTAGCGGGAACCACGGTCGGCGGAGATGTCGGATTCACCACAGGACCGGCAGTTGCTCCCGCAGGCGTGCATACGAATTACGGATCCGGCGCCCCCTATTCCACGGCAGGCACGGACCAGAATAGCGCCTTGTCTTCTTTGGCTTCCCAACCGTGCACTTTCACTTTCGCGCCGGGACCGACCGACCTCTCCACGGATACGGCGCACGGAACTATCGGCGTGTACGCTCCCGGAGTGTACTGCACATCGGGCGCGGGCGCGGCATCCATCGGAACGGGCGGAATCACTCTGAGCGGCAGCGGGACATATATCTTTAGAGTAAACGGCGCGCTTACCGCAGTAGCCAACTCCGCGGTCTCATTGGCAGGCGGAGCATCGGCTTGCGACGTATTCTGGACGCCGACCCAAGCCACCACGCTTGGCGCCAACTCCACGTTCGCAGGAACCAACATTGATGCTTCGGGAATTACCGTAGGAAGCACCGTGAATTGGGTAGGAAGAGCTTTGGCGTTCGGTGGAACGGTTACGACCGATGCGGACACCATTACCGTACCGACATGCACACTTCCCGTGCCTCCTCCGGTACCCGCTCCCGTAGCACCCACGTCCACTCCCGTTCCCGCTCCCACACCGACACCCACATCTACTCCCGCACCGGCAGTCGTTGCCCCAACTTCCACGCCTACCTTCACTCCGGCACCCGTCTTTATCCCAGCACCCGTGTTCACGCCGGCACCTGCTCCGATCGTAGCTCCGGCACTGCCGAATACGGGAATCGGCCCCAGCGACGAGAGCAATGCTCCATGGAACGCCATCGTTCCAATAGGAATTTTCGTTGCTCTATTCTCACTCTATCTAGGTCTAGGTCGCAAGAAACAGGCAATTTAATCCAAACGCATACATGAAGATTGCTAAACGTCTAGCAACAACCCTGATCGTCGTTTCCTTGGTACTCGGTTTCGTGGGGCCGATTGCGCCGCTTACCGCGCTTGCGGCAACCGCGCCCGCGTTGGGGGATGCGGCAAGTTTCTCTGGTTTGGGCGCCTCGGCGATGAGCTCCGCCAATACCACTACCATCTCCGGCGACTTGGGATTATCTCCCGGCCTCGCAGTTTCGAAAACCGGGACGTGGACGCACACGGGAGGAGCTGACTATTTCGGCGTTGGCGGCCTTTCCGCGTCCGCCCAGACCGCCGCCTTGGGCGCCTACAATAACCTGGTAGCCCAGACTTCAAGCGGCGGATGGGGCACTAATCCGTGGAGCCCCGTGCCGGGCGTATGGACCGACGCCAGCAGTCCCGCGTTCACCGGAACGATCACTCTCGACGGCGACTATAGCGATATCTGGGTTTTCAAGATCAGCACCGATTTCACCTTCTCCGGTTCGGTGGTTTTGGCCGGCAACGCACAGGCCTGTAATGTGTTCTGGTCTGTCGCCGGAGACGCGACCATAGGTTCAGGCAGTAATTTCGCAGGAACGCTCATTGCACAAAACAATATCACGTCTGTCTCCGGCGCAACCATTAACGGCCGGCTCATATCGCTCACCGGGACTACCATAGCGATGAACGGCAGTAACAGTTCCATTACGGGACCGACCTGCGCGTCCGCCCCCACCACCCTTCGTGTCGTTAAGGCGGTTACCAACGACGATAGCGGCGTCGCAGTAGCGGGCGATTGGACGCTCACCGTCACTTCATCAAACGGCGGGAGCGGTACGGGAAGCGCGGCTGGCGAGGGATTGCCCGGCACCGCATATACATTGGAGGCGGGCAAGGCGTACAGTGTCGCCGAGAGCGGCGGCCCGAGCGGGTACATCTCCAGCGCAAGCAGTGGATGTACGATTGCGAGCGCAGTCGCGGGCACGGCCTATACGTGTACGATCACCAACAATGACGTTGCGCCCGGTTCGGCCGTCCTTCGCGTTGTTAAGCTCGTTACCGGCGGGACGGCAGTCGCTTCCGCCTTTAACGTGCACGTAAAGAATGCTTCCGGCACGGAAGTCGGAGGAGGTCCTTTCCCCGGCGTTGCGGGGCTCGGCACCGCTTATGCGCTCCCCGCAGGCACCTACACGGTAAGTGAAGACGCAAATTCCTCTTATACGCGGACCTTCACCGGAACGGCCTGCAATGCAAGCGGCGTCGTGACGCTCGCGCCCGGCGATGACAAGATCTGTACGATTGTCAACACGAGCATTCCGGTGGTGGCGGAGGTCGTACCGACAGTTAGCTATGACACGGTTACCGGCAGAATCGTACCTCTCATCGGAATGATCAAAATTCCCGCGCCGCTCGCTTTGCCCGCCGGGTCCGGCCCGGTTGCATATGACTACACGGTCTGGAACGTCGGAGGACAGCAGGCGCTGATTGATATTACGATAACCGACGACAAGTGCGGTCCGCTCGTGTTGCTTTCCGGCGACCTGAACAGAGACGGAAAACTTAACCGGAGAGAAAGATGGAAATACAGCTGTACCACAACGCTCTCAAAGACCACGACGAACACCGCAATTGCAACCGGCTACAGCGATGATGGCTTCCATCAGGCCTCAATCGCTACCGCGGTCGCTACCGTGGCGGTCGGCGTATCCTTGCCACCCCCGCTCATTAACATCGTGAAAGTGCCGAGCCGCTTAACCCCGTTTCCGTTCGGAGGAGGCGATGTCATATATACGTACATCGTAACGAATCCGGGCGTGGTTGCCATGCATGATGTCGCGGTCACCGACGACAAATGCGCTCCGGTCTCCCGCAATTTTAACGATGCCAACCTTAACGGCAATAACAACAATAACCTGCTTGAGCCCGGTGAATCATGGTCTTATACCTGCAGGACCAATGTTCCGGTTTCAACCATGAATGTTGCTACGGCCGAAGGCAAAGCAAACGGCTTTACCGCTCTGGGCTATGCGTTCGCTACCGTCCTCGTGGCCACTCCCGGCCTTCCGAATACGGGATTTCCTCTTGACGGGAAAAGCGTTTCATGGGGCATCGTCATACTCTCCGGCATCTTTATGGCTGCCGTAGCGCCCCGCCTGCGCCGAGGCCTTTGGGCGGGCAAGTAAAAAAACGCAAGAACACCAATCACATGATCCTGAATATAGGAATTGCACTCTTGGCTTTGTGGGTCCTCGGATTCATCGTTTTTCACGTAGCCGGTTTTCTCATCCATGTCCTTCTTGTTGTAGCCGTCATCATGATCCTCGTGCGGATCATCAGGGGGAGATAGAACCTCTGCGGTTTGGCGATGCGCTTAGGCCAGTACCGTTATAACTTAATTATAGCACCTCATATATGCAAAATATTTATGCATATCAGGCTATTTTTAAGATATCAACTCGGCAAGTTTGAGTTGTAACGGCACCAGAAACAATAAAAGTCCCGCCGAGGCGGGGGTTGGAAAATTTATGCAGCCAAAAATCTCATTACTGCGGTCACTCATCATTCTCGGCGTTGCGGGAGCCGTATTTTATTCAATAACTACTTTCTTCCCGGCCGACAAAAAGCCTGTTGAATCTGTCCGGAATGCCGCGCCGGAATCCGGACTTCCGGTCCGCCTCAAGATTCCGAGCATTAAGGTTGACGCCGCCATCGGGCGCGTGGGCCTTACGCCCGACGGGGCGATGGACGT
>MHLB01000058.1:0-1644 GCA_001818895.1 Candidatus Liptonbacteria bacterium RIFCSPLOWO2_01_FULL_53_13 | reverse complement strand
TGGATGGAAAAACGGGAAAGCGGCGGCGTTCGATGATTTGTCTCAATTGCGCAAAGGCGATAAAGCGTATGTTGAAGACGACAAGGGAGCGACCATCTCCTTCGTGGTGCGCGAAAGCCGGAACTATGACCCGAAAGCGGATGCTTCGGACGTGTTCGGTTCAAACGACGGGAAGCCGCATCTTAACCTCATTACCTGTGAAGGAGCTTGGAACGAGGCGGAGAAAAGCTATTCCAACCGGCTTGTGGTGTTTACCGATAAAGAAACGGAATAAAAGAGCAGGGCGCATTGCGCTATAAAATAGCCGATCCTCATGGAAACCATACTTATCTTTTCAGAAATACTTTTTTACCTTACGGTGTCCGTGGCAATCATCGCCATCGGCGTTTTGTGCGCAATCGTCGCGTATCACCTGATACGCATAGTCCGAAAACTGGAAGAGCTTTCCCGCAATCTCAACCATGCCGGAAGCATTGCGGGAGAACGGATAAACGATATCATAGACAGGATTTCGGAGCTGCCGATACTTTCATATTTTTTGAAAAAACGTCCGGCAACACGCGATGAGAAAGGTCGGGGAAAATCATCTAAAAAATAGTATGAAGAAAAAAATAGTCAGCAAAAAAAGCGGCAAGAAAAAGAAGAACCGGATGTCTGTCGGCAAGATGGTAGCGATAGGAGCCGGCGCAGCGGCACTCGGCGCAGGAGCGTACTACCTCCTGGGGCCGAAAGGCAAAGCGCATCGGAAAAAAACAAAAGCATTGGCGGTCAAAATGGCCAAAGCCGGAAAGGAGATGGAAAAAGAATGGGAAAGCTTGAACAATAGAGTGCGTCCGGCTCCGGTGCAAGCGAAAAAGGCAATCAAAAAAAGAGAATAGACTTTAAAGGTCGGCTCGCAACCAACTTTTTCCCACTCATTATGAACCAGGTACATTCGCACAAGGTTGGCTTGGTGTTCGGCGGATTGCTCGCCATCTGGCACGCAATCTGGGCACTCATGGTGCTCATAGGAATCGCCAAGCCGTTCCTGGATTGGATATTCGGCCTGCACTTCCTGAATATTCAGTACGGCATTAACCCGTTCGCGTTCGGGAACGCGCTCATGCTTGTTGTCGTGACCGGCATTATCGGCTATCTCATGGGGTACGTGCTCGGTTGGCTTTGGAATCTTGCTCACCGCACGGCGCACACGCAACAGTAAGCGGGTAACGAAAGGGTTTAAACGGCTCCCGACCCATGTCGGGGCCGTTTAAGATCAAGGGCGGGCAAAGAAAGAAACGGAGAAAACCCTTGGGAGTAGTTGTGGGGCAAGCCGTTTTTCGGTATAATTTCTCAATATCGGCATGTTCCTTCAAACTCTTTTGGCAAGTTTCATAGGAAGCGTATTCGCCTTGATAGGCGGTTTTTTGCTTGTGTGGCGCGAGTCGTTCGCGCACAGGGTCTCGCTCACCCTCGTGAGTTTTGCGGTCGGCAGCCTGCTCGGCGCGTCGTTTCTGGAGTTGATACCCGAAGCAATCGCGGGAGGGGATTATGAGCGCATCGCGCCGTTTATCATTATCGGAATTTTCGCCATATTCTTTTTTGAAAAATTCTTGAACGTTTCCCATGCCCATGGCGCAGATGAAGAAGAGCATCGCGAGAACG
>MHLB01000057.1 GCA_001818895.1 Candidatus Liptonbacteria bacterium RIFCSPLOWO2_01_FULL_53_13 | reverse complement strand
CGCGCGGGAAAAAACTGGACGCGAAAGTTGCAAAACGGCTTTCAAAATACGACCAGCTCATTCTCATCTGCGGGCGCTATGAGGGCGTGGACGAACGCGTGGCGCAACACATCGCCGACGAAGAGATTTCTATAGGCGATTATGTGCTCTCGGGAGGGGAATTGCCGGCGCTCGTGCTTATGGAAGCGGTGAGCAGATTTTTACCCGGGTTTTTGGGAAAATATGAATCGCTTGAAGAAGTAAAAGGGTTCTATCCGGTTTATACGAGGCCGGAAGTGTTTTGTCCAAGCGGCATGCGACATGTGACATGCGACAAGGGCAAGAAAAAAGCGCGGTGGGCGGTGCCGAAAGTGCTTTTGTCGGGAAATCATAAAGATATAAGCGAATGGCGCCGGCGGATATAGCGTTCGCAGGAGCGCTTTCGTTTCTCGCCGGCGTATTCGTTGCCGGGTTCACCGCGAGCGGGTTCGTGATAGTCGCGCTTGCGGTCGTTGTCGCGGTCGGTTTCTATTTTGTGCGATTACATATCTCCATATCCCCATATCTTCATATCTTTTTTATCCTCTGCCTTTTTCTCGGTTTCTTCTACTACCACTTTTTTCTGAACTTGAGGGAATCGCGCCTCGTGCTTCCCGAGGAGGCGAACACAACCTTTTCGGGCACGATAAAGAACGAACCCCGCATACGCGGGGGAGCAACGAGCTTCATGTTCGCGCTGGACGCACCTTTTCGCGGAGAGATAAAAGTGTTTTTGCCATCCTCCGCCCCCGTTCTCTATGGCGACCGGCTTGCGCTTCAAGGAGTCGTGGAGCGCGCGGAGACGAATTACGAAGATCCCGTATCGGCGTTTCCGGAGTTTGAAATCACGAGCCGGGGGAACGGTTCGCGCATCAAAAGCGCGCTTCTCGGTTTCAAGCAGAGCGTACTTTCCAACTTCCGGCGTTTTCTCGGCGCGGATTCCGGCGCGCTTATGTCGGGCATCACGCTCGGCGACCAGTCGGGGTTCAGCAAGGAGCTCCGCGCGGATATGGCCGCGAGCGGAACAACGCACCTCGTCGCGCTTTCCGGCTATAACATCGCGATCCTTGTGCTGGCGCTTGAAGCCCTTCTTCGCGGACGCATGCGCCGGCGGACCCTTGCCATCGTTATGGTCATCGTCATCGCGGCGTTCGTCGCCATGGTGGGCGGAGAGGCCTCTATCGTGCGCGCGGCGATCATGGGCTTGCTCGTGCTCCTCGCAAAGCAGACAGGGAGAAAACACGATATGCGGAACGCAATTACCTTTACCGCGCTCATCATGGTTACTCTTGACCCGCGCATCCTTTTGCACGACCTCGGGTTTCAGCTTTCGTTCTTATGCCTCTTGGGCATCGTGTATCTCTCGCCGGCAATCGCGGCGTTCCTGCGCTTAAATACGGAAAAGCAATCGTTCTTCGGCTGGAGAGAAAATGCCGTGATGACCATTTCCGCCCAGCTGGCGGTAATGCCCGTTATTATCCAGGCGTTCGGCACGATGTCGCTTGCCGGCATCCTCGCGAACGTTCTTATTCTGGAATTCATACCGGCAACCATGGCGGTCGGCTTCCTTATGGGATTTGCGTGCCTCATTGTTCCTCCGCTCGGCATCGCGCTTGCGTTTCCCGCCGAAGTGCTCCTGCGGTATGAATTATTTGTCATCAAAGCATTCTCCCTGTTCCAATTGCCCGTCACGAACCCGCTCGGCGGGTGGGGGATATTCGCGATCTATTATGCCTTGTTAGTTGCATTTATCCTCAATTTTCAAGATAAACCCGTAACAAAGGGAGTGTAGTATAATTGAAAATGTAAAAATGAAAGTGCAAAATGACAATGTAAAGTTAAAAAATGAATTACGTGACATTTTACACTTTGAACTGTAATTTTGATTTTTGATATTTCAACTTTACACTATCTATGAAGCCCTCCACTCTTATCGTCGCGCTTGTCCTCGTGGTATCAGACATATTTATATGGCACGCGGTTGTGTTCGGCGCACCGCAGAATGCCTACGAGCTGGATTTTTTGGACGTCGGGCAGGGAGATGCGGAACTCGTACAATTACCGGGCGGAGTAAAGATTCTGACCGACGCGGGACCGGACGCAAGCGTCGCACGCGCGCTTGAGCGCGCGCTTCCCTCGGGCGACCGCTATATTGACATAGGGATCGTCACGCACACGCAAAAAGACCATTTCGGGGGATACGACGCGCTGGTGGGGAAATATCAATTCGGCGCGATACTCTTTAACGGGATTACCGATTCAGAGGGGGTTCCTTCCGAATGGAAATTGCTCCGGGAAAAAATCGCGCGCGAGCGCATTCCGCTTATCGCGGTCGCCGCCGGCGATGCCGTGACGCATGCGTCAAGCGCGTTGCGGATTATTTCGCCTTCTTCCGAGTTTATCCAAAGCGCGGAACTTAACGATACCGGCATCGTATCGCGCCTGGAAACGCCCTCGTTCCGCGCGCTTTTTGTCGCGGATATCGGTTTTACCGTGGAAGGTTTTTTGTGGAAGAAATTTGACCTCACGGCGGACATATTGAAAATCGGGCATCATGGCTCAAAAACATCATCCGGCGCCGAATTTCTGCGCGCGGTTTCCCCGAAGGTCGCCGTGGTTGAAGCAGGAGTGAAGAACAACTACGGGCATCCCGCGCCCGCAACGCTTGCGCGCATCGCCTCGTCAACCGGCGCCGCGATCTTCAGGACCGACAAGGACGGCACGGTGCGGATTGTCGTAAGAAACTCGCTTTTGGAGGTATTTAAAGAGAAAAAGTGATATAATGCGTTTAGTCGTGCAGAGCTAGAAATTAGTAATTGGTAATTTGGCCCTTATGACTCTCCTTATTAAAAATGGTCTCGTAGTTGACGGCACCGGCTCCGAACCGGCGCGCGCCGATGTATTTGTAAGCGGAGAGCGCATTTCCGCCATAGGCAACCTTAGCGGGAAAAGAGCGGACGAAGTGATTGACGCGCAGGGCATGTATGTGACGCCCGGATTCATTGACGCGCATTCGGAGATTGACCACCGGCTTGAAGTTCTGCGCGGGCTTGAACATACCTGCCTGGAGGAGGGGGTTACGACCGCCATCGGAGGGCACGACGGAATGTCGCTTGCCCCGCTTCTCTACGGCGACCTTGCGCTGTTCGCGTGGCAGACCCATATCGCCCGCGCGAACGTGAACTGGCATACAATGAAGGAATTTAAAACCGTACTTCAGAGAAAGAAATTGGCGGTGAATTTCGGTACGCTTGCCGGTTATGATACGGTACGGTCGGCGCTCGCGCACGACAAGGCGCGCAAGATGACAAAAAACGAGTCGCACGTATTGCGCGCAGTACTTGAACGAAGCGTAAAGGATGGCGCCTTAGGCGTGTCTCTCGGGAAAGAGGAGCAAACAATGCGCGTTGCGCGCGGTATCGTGGAAATTACCGAGCCGGCATCCGAAGGAGGCGCATCATGGATGGCGCAAGAAGTGTTCCGTCATGCGAAAGAAAAGAATGCGCGAGTTTTGGTAAGCGGGGCGACATCGCCGTTTCATGGCGATGAAAGCGAGAAATTGATCTCTTTCATAGAAAAAAGTTCGGCGAAGGGAGAGGTGCGGGTGAGCGTATGCCCCGCGCGCTCAATTCCCGTTCCGCTCATTGAATTTATTCCGGAAGAAATGCGTGCGGGCGAGCCGCGCACAGTTCGCCTGAAGTTTCGCGATGCGCAGTTCCGCACAAAACTTGCGAAAAGTTTCCCCGTGCTTGATCCGAAAGAAACAGGTATCTCGCACGATGCGCAACACACATCTCTCCATGGCGCAACGCTCAAGGAATTCATGAAATGGCACGGCGTCGCCGACTATCGGGAGGGAATCATAAAACTTATGGAAGCATCCGACTTTCATGCCGCGCTCCTCGTACCGCAAGAGCGTGCGCGCGTAGCGCGCGCAGTGAACTCGCCGAAATCGCTCATCGGCTCGTACGGGTCGCGGAGCGCATTCGGAGAATATATCGCTTCCGCGTTCGGCGGAGACGGAGCGTCGCTCGCGCAGGCGGTCAAAAAGATCACAAGCGAAGCGGCGGAGTTTTTCGGTACGAAAGAGCGCGGAGCGCTTAAGGAAAAATATTTTGCGGATTTGGTCGGCGTGAAAGACGGGCGCGTGCAGTTTACGGCAGTAAACGGGCGCGTTGCGCTCAAAGAAGGGGAGTGTACGGGGATAAAAACCGGAAAATTCCTAATTCCTTCCGCCGAAGGCGGATCCGCCTCGGGCGGAAATTACTAGACCTCAATGGCTGTCTCACTCAAGAAATCCAGCCACCGCCCCGACTATTTTCTCCTTGCGGTGATTTTTCTGCTTACGATTGCGGGGCTTGTCATTCTCGCGAGCGCGTCTTCTGAATTAGGCAAAATCCGCTTCAATGACAGCTATTATTACCTGAAACACCAACTCACGAACGGATTTTTACTCGGCGCAATCGGTTTTTTTGTCGCGTATAAATTATATTATCAGCGCTATCGCAAACTCTCGCTCCTTTTTCTTCTCGTGAACATCATATTTCTGGGATTGCTCTTCACCTCGCTCGGCGTTACCGCGGGCGGGGCGAGCCGGTGGCTTCGGCTCGGCCCTCTTGTGTTCCAACCCGCGGAAATTCTGAAACTCACTTTTCTCATCTATCTTGCCGCGTGGCTCGCGAACGCGAGGATGAACAGAATAAAAAATTTCGCGGGAGGCGCGCTTCCCTTCTTCATTATTTGCGGAATCGTCGCGGTTTTGCTTATCTTACAGCCGGCGACGAGCACCGTGGTCATTCTCATCGCGTCCGGACTCATTATGTATTTCGTGAGCGGCGTACCCCTCAAGCACATCGCTCTCATCTGTCTTATCGGCGCGATCGGTTTCGGCCTGGTCATCTGGCGGACGCCCTACCGGCTTCAGCGCATTCTTGATTTTTTGGATCCAAGCCGCGACCTGCAGGGGACAGGCTATCAGGGAAATCAGGCGGTGATCGCCATCGGTTCGGGAAGCATCTGGGGCATGGGCTACGGCCAGTCGCCGAGCAAGGTGAGCTATCTTCCCGCTCCGCTTGATGATTCCATTTTCGCGATTGCCGCGCAGGAACTCGGGTTTGTCGGCGCCGCGAGCTTGGTGATACTTTTTGCCATTTTGATATTTCGGTTGCTCTGGATCGCTCGTCGGACGCGCGACAAATTCGGGCACTTGCTTCTCATCGGGTTCGCCTCAATCATCGCGCTTCAATCGCTCGTGAACATGGGCGCGATCTCCGGGCTGATACCGCTTACCGGTATTCCTTTGCCTTTCGTAAGCTACGGCGGCACGGCGCTCGCGGTGTTTCTCACCATGGGCGGCGTCGCGGCGAATGTGTCGAAGTATACGTAGAAGAACGCAGCAAATAGCCATTAGCACTTAGCCATTAGATTGTTTGTCATTCCCGCGAAGGCGGGAATCCATGTATAATAGGAACATGGCTTCCGAAACGCGCATTTGTCAAAATTGTAAATCCGATTTCATCATTGAACCGGAGGATTTTAATTTCTACGAAAAGATAAAAGTTCCGCCGCCGACGTTTTGTCCGGAATGCCGAAAGCAGCGCCGCTTGACATGGCGAAACGATATTATTTTGTATTCTCGTTCGTGTGATCTCTGCGAAAAGAGCATCCTTTCCATTTATTCACCCGATTCAGGATTAACTGTCTATTGTGTAAAATGCTGGTGGTCGGATAAATGGGACCCCAAGGAATATGGAAAGGACTATGACTTTTCAAAACCCTTTTTCGAACAGTTCCGCGAGCTACAACAGCGAGTACCAATCATCGCGCTCGCAAATGACGATGGTTTGATAAGCGGCAGCATCAATTGTGAGTATACGCAGGACTTTTCAAATGCGAAAAATTGCTACATGGTGTTCGTCGCGTGGAAACTTGAAGATTCTCTATATAGCCACTACATTCTTGATAGCAGAGGAATGGTGGATTGCCTTTCCAGCTGGGACAACTCCGATTCCGTATACGAGGGAATCTTTGCCGAGAGATGCTACCACTGCCGATATGTATATTACTCGGTCGCGCTCTCTGACTGTGCCTTTTGCCTTGATTGTCGGGATTCTTCCAACTGTTTTATGTGCACAGGCCTGCGCCATAAGCAGTACTGTTTCAAAAATCGGCAGTACACCAAGGAGGAATATAAGAAAATTTTTGAAGAATATCGTTTGGATACTTTCAGCGGCGTGGAGCGCGCGAAAAAGGAATTTGAGGGAATGCTCTATCTAAAACCCAGAAAGTTTGCCAATCTCCGCAACTGCACGAATTCAATCGGGGACTACTTATCCAACTGCAAAAACATCCGGGATGGATTTGTGCTCCAACGGGTTGAGGATTGTCGTTGGGTGGAAAGCTCTGATGCGCCGAAGAGTTCTTATGACTTGAGCACTGGCGGGGAGCTTGAACAGTGCTACGAAGGGATCACTCCAGATCACTCATACCAAAGCCGCTTCGCCATCTTTTCTTGGAAAAATCGGGATGTGTTTTATGTGGACGGCGTACACTCGTCAACGAATGTTTTTGGCTGTTGCGGCCTCAAGAAAGCTCAATACTGCATTCTGAACAAACAATATTCAAAAGAAGAATACGATGAAATGCTTCCAAAAATTCAAGTACACATGGCCCAGGTGCCGTACATGGACAAAAATGGCGTTGCGTATCGATTCGGCGAATTCTTTCCGGCCGAACTTTCATATTTCGGCTATAACGAAAGCGTGGCCCAGGATCATTTTCTGTTGACGGAGCAAGAGGCACGCAAGCGCAATTTCAATTGGCGGGGAAAACTCCAGATGACCGTGGGCAAAGAAACTATGCAAACTGACGAGATACCGGATGGTATTGCCGACATAAACGACACGATTCTCAACGAAATATTAATGTGCATTGAATGCAAGCGGAATTACCGTATCGTTTCTCAAGAACTTCAATTTTACCGCAAATTAGCAATTCCTCTTCCACGAAGATGTTTCTATTGTCGCCATAGAACGCGCGTCAACTTCCGCAATCCTTTCAAGCTCTGGCACCGCGCGTGCCACTGCGCAGGCGAGAAATCCGAAAACGGCGTCTACGCGAACACCGGCACTCACCCCTCGCACCCAAAAGGGGAGCCCTGCCCCAACGAATTTGAGACCAGTTATGCGCCGGAGAGACCGGAAATCGTGTATTGCGAGCAATGCTATAATGCAGAAATCGCCTAATGCTACCTTCTCTAATTCGCGCGAATAAGCGAATAGTTAGAAATATCATGAATTCCGAAACCCGCACTTGTCAGAACTGCCACAACCCGTTCACGATAGAACCGGAAGATTTTCAATTTTATGAAAAAATCAAGGTTCCTCCGCCGACGTTTTGCCCGGAGTGCCGCTTGATTCGACGTTATGCATGGCGCAATGAACGGGCACTCTACAAGACCCATTGCGCTCATTGCGATCAAGATATCTTTTCGGCGTATCCTGCGGATAGCCCATTTCCTGTATTTTGCCATAATTGCTGGTTTTCCGACGCATGGGACCCGCTTAGCTACGGGCGAGAGTATGATTTCTCACGGTCGTTTTTTGAACAAGTGGACGATTTGTTCAAGAACGTGCCTCGGCTCAATCTTTTTCATTTAAATGCCATCAATTCGCCTTACGCGAATATTACTCGAGACGTTAAAGATGTGTATTTGTCATATTCTGTCGTTGAAGCCGAAGAGATTTTCTATTCCAAAAATATTGATCGCTCCCGGCAAATGTTCGATTGCTTTGCCATGGAAGATTCAGAGCAATGTATGGGATCAATGTACGGAGAAAAAGATTACGATATTGCTTATTCCTTCCTCACGGGCTCATCGCTGAACTCCATGTTCCTTTTTGATTCCCAGAACGCGAGCGACTGCTTTCTTTCTACGAACCTGAGAAGCAGGAAGTATGTTCTACGTAACAAGCAGTATTCAAAAGAAGAATATAAGAGTGAGCGTCAAAAAATAGATACGGGAAGCTATGCGACATTCTCCCGCCTGGTCGAAGAATTCAAAAAAATGCCGTTGCGCTATCCCCGCAAATATGCCGACATTCTAAAATCGGTCAATGCCACCGGGAATATTCTGGCAAATGTGAAGAATGCAAGACATATTTTTGAGTGTTACGATATGGAAGATACAGCATACTGCGGTCGGAATTTCGCCCTAAAAGATTCATTGGATGTCAACAACAGCGGTCTTGGCTCGGAACTGATTTACGAATATGTAAGCGGCGGTAAGTTGGATCGCGGTCTCAAATTTTGCGTAGCGTGTTTTGGCAGCTCGCGCGATTTGGAATATTGCGGCTGGTGCAAAAGCTCTTCCGACTTGCTTGGCTGTTTCGGGTTACAGAATAAAAAATTTTGCATTTTGAACAAAGAATATCCCGAGCAGGAGTACCGCTCTCTCCGGGAGCGGATTATGCGCCAGATGGGCGAAATGCCTTATATGGGAAAAAACGGGACGGTATATCGTTACGGAGAATTTTTCCCGACAGAGATGAGTCCGTTCGGCTACAACGAGAGCCTGTCGCAAGAGCAGTATCCGCTTACGAAAGCAAAGGCTCTTGCTTTTGGGTATCGCTGGCGGGACCCGGATATAAAAAATCCGGTTATCGATATTCGGGCTGGCGACTTACCTGATCATATCAAAGATACGAACGAAGATATTCTCTCAAAAACAATCGGGTGCGCACATCAGGGTTCGTGCGATCATCTCTGTACGGTCGGTTTTAGGGTGATTCAACGGGAACTTGAGTTTTACAAAAAACTAAACGTACCCTTGCCGCGACTGTGCCCGAACTGCAGGTATTACGATCGTCTCACCCTTAGAACTCCGTGGAAGCTCTGGCACCGCAAATGCCACTGTGCGGGAGAAAAGTCCGAAAACGGCGTCTACGCCAACACCGGCACCCACCCCTCGCATGCCAAAGGGGAGCATTGCCCCAACGAATTTGAGACCAGTTATGCGCCGGAGAGACCGGAAATCGTGTATTGCGAGAGTTGTTATAATAGCGAAGTGGCATGAGGACAACCACAGAGTGGCATGATGCATCATACCACTCACTTCTTTCATGAATTCAGAAACTCGAAATTGTCAGAAGTGTGAACAGGCGTTTGTGATTGAACCCGACGACTTCGTCGCATATGAAAAATTTGGCGTCCCGCCGCCCAAGATGTGCCCGCTTTGCCGCGCGCAGAGGAGATTACTGTTCCGTAATGAGCGGGCGTTCTATAAGCGGAAATGCGACCGATGCGGGAAGGAGCACGTATCAATGTACAGCCCGAATAAGCCCTACCCCGTGTGGTGCCACGATTGCTGGTTTTCCGACGCATGGGACCCGATAGACTACGGGCGCGCATATGACCCCGCACGTCCCTTCTTTGAACAATTTGAAGAGCTTTGGCGGGCGGTTCCCAAAGTATCCTTGTTGTACCTTCGAAGCGTGGATTCGGAATATACCAATATCTCCGCGGACAGCAAGAATTGCTACATGATCGTGGAATCATCCAATAACGAGAACTGCACGCACTGTTATTGGGTACAACAGTGCCGCGACTGTATTGACACGTCGTTCGCAGGCAAAACCGAGCTTTCGTATGAGAGTGATGATTGTTACAGCTCGAATAGATTGTTATATAGCAAGGGATGCCATGATTGTCTTGAGAGTTATTTTCTCTTGGACTGCCGCGGATGTTCTCATTGCATCGGATGCGTCAATCTTAGGAACAAGCAATATCACATTTTTAATAAGCCCGTATCAAAAGAGGAATACGAAGCGTTTCTCCAAAAGGCGAGATTCGATTCATTTTCCGGCGTTCAGGAATTCGGAAAAAAATATAGCGAATTTCTTCGCGGTCAGCCGAGGAAATATGCTGAAATCGTCAATGCAATAAATTCAACAGGGAACTACATCAAGAATGCGAAAAATTGCCGCTCGTGCTTCCATTGTTATGATGCCGAAGATAATAAATACGGAGTGCATATATGGAGGTCCGCAAAGAATTGCATGGATTGCGATACTGCGGGACGGGGAGCCCAAAACGTGTATAACTCAATAAACTCCGGCGTTGACGTTTCAAACTATATAGGAGCAAGCGTTTGTTGGACCTGTTCGTTCATGCACTATTCCTACTACTGCTTTGACGCAAATCATTGTTTCGGTTCGGTGGGGCTTCGGAAGAAGAATTACTGTATTCTGAACAAGCAATACGATAAGGCCGAATTCGAAACGCTCAAAGGGAAGATTATTGCGGACATGCGCGCGCGGGGAGAATACGGAGAGTTTTTCCCGGCGTCCGTCAGCACTTTCGGCTATAACGAGAGCGCGGCGCAAGAGCAATTTCCGTTGACCAAAGACGAGGCGATTTCTCAAGGATACCGGTGGGAAGACCATCCGCGCGGGACATACGGCAAGGAAACGGTTTCGTGGGACAAAGTTCCCGATTCAATACGCGAAGTAGGGGAGTGGGACCCGCTCAAAGAAATTTTTGCGTGCACGGCGTGTAAAAAGAATTTTCTCGTTATCCCCGACGAACTGCAGTTCTATAAACGGCTGGAAATTCCATTGCCGCGACTGTGCCCCGATTGCCGGCACGAACGGCGGTTTACCGCCCGCGGACCGAACCGATTATGGCACCGCCAATGTATGTGCGACTACGCCGCACACCAGAACACCGCGAAACACCCGCATCATCCCACGGGCCGGTGCCCCAACGAATTTGAGACCAGTTATGCCCCCGACCGGTCGGAAATCGTGTATTGCGAGCAGTGCTATAATGCCGAAGTTGCCTAGTATTACTATTTTCTTATTCGCGCGAATAAGAAAATAAGAACATCAAATGAATACAGAAGCTCGCACCTGCCAAAATTGCGAAAACCCGTTCACGATAGAACCGGAGGATTTTCAGTTTTATGAAAAAATCAAGGTCCCTCCGCCGACATTCTGCTGGAAATGCCGGTTTCAGAGGCGGCTGGCGTTTCGCAACGAACGGAAGCCGTTCTGGAACACCAGCGCGAAATCCGGCAAGCGTATTTTTTCGCTTTACCCTCCGGAATCCGGCGTAACCGTATACGACGATCCCGAATGGGAATCCGATGATTGGGATGCATTATCATACGGCGCGGACTACGATTTCTCAAAACCGTTTTTTGGACAAATCCACGAGCTTGCGAGGAAGGTGCCTCGTCCGGCGCGTTCTACGGAAGGCGACGTCAACTGCGACTATTTGGTGAACACGGGATGGAGCAAGAATTGCTATCTCATCTGCAATACCACGGGAGCAGAAGATTGCGCCTATGGCAATGCAGTGGATTATAGTAAAAACTGTTTTGACAATTCCCATATCACCAAGTGCGAGCGCTGTTACGGGTCGTTTTGGATAAGAAATTCGCATAGGGCTCATTTTTCCACCCGCTCAATGGATAACGTGTCGGTATGGTTCTGCTTTGGGTCAAAAGGGCTGACTGACTGCTTCGGCTGCGTGAATCTTATGAACAAAAGCTATCACATATTCAACCAGCCATATTCCAAGGAAGAATACAAGCGGCGCATTGAGGAAATGAAGCTGAATACATGGTCCGGACTTCAAAAAGCGCGCGAAGAAGCGATAGCTTTCTCAAAACAATTTCCCTATGCCTGTCTGAACGGCGTTTTCAACGTTGATGTCACGGGAGAATATATCAGCGATTCCAAGAATGTTCATTATGGGTATCTGGTAAACGGCGGGAAAGACCTTAAGTACGTACAGTATCTTCAGGTGCCTGGAGCGGAGGATTCCATGGACCTCACGATTTGGGGGGATAAAAATGTGCTTGCATATGAGAATGCCACCTCCGGATGGGGAATTGCGTCCTCAAAATTCCTTCTTGAGTGCTGGTCCGAGATTCGCAATGTTGAATACAGCATGTTCTGCAGAAACCTCTCAAATTCATTCGGATGCGTTGGTCTCCGGAACAAAAGTTATTGCATTCTGAATAAGCAATACTCAAAAGAGGCTTACGAAGCGTTGCGTGAAAAAATTATTGCGCATATGTCCGCAATGCCGTACACCGACAAGCGCGGCAGGACCTACGCCTACGGTGAATTTTTCCCCGCTGAACACTCGGCATTCGCATACAATACCGCGCTCGTTATGGAGCATTTCCCGCTTACGAAAGAACAGGCGCTGGCGGAGGGACATTCATGGCAGGAACCTCATCCGACGGAATTCAACGTTACCATGACCGCCGACCAAATTCCGGACGCGATTGAGGATGTTCCCGAAACAATTACTAAAGAGATCATCCAATGCGCCACGTGCAAAAAAGCGTATCGCATCATTCCCGCGGAACTCGCATTTTTGAAAAACGAGAGAATTCCGGTTCCACGAACCTGTCCCGATTGCCGGCATAATGAACGGATTGCCGTGCGGAGCAAGGCATTCCTCTATCACAGAATCTGCAATTGCGCCGGCGAAAGTTCGTCAAATGGCGTATATAAGAATTTCGCGCTTCATGCGCACGGCAAGGACCCCTGCCCGGCCAATTTTGAAACGGCCTATCCGCCCGAAGACCAAAAGATCATTTACTGCCTCAAATGTTTTTGGGCGGAGGTGGAGTAAGACTATTTTCTTATTCGCACGCCTGCCCGCCTCTGGAGGGAATAAGAAAATAAGAAGTACATAAAAATCGCATGAACAACAAGACCATAGAACAATTTCCCAACATCGGATTTTCCACTGGGGCGATCCGCAAACATCACAACACGAAGTCTGCACTCAATCTGTTCCGTGAGTCGGGCTTCAAGACCGCTGAGGTCAGTTTTGATATGCGCGAAGGTAGAGCCGGGTGGCTTGATGAAATTTCCGAAGAAGACCTCGCGGGATTTCATCACGTAAGCATGCATGCTCCGAAATTCACGTACAAAAGCGATGATGCAACAAGGGCACTTTTTGCACGCATTGAGCATTTCAACCGTATGCGAAAATTGGACGTGGTGGTATTCCACCCCGACATGATTGAAGATTTTAACATCTTTCGAAAAGTCCAATTCAAAGTGGGAATTGAAAATATGGATAACCGGAAAGAACGATATCAGCGTCCCGAAGAATTGCAGGAAATTCTCTCCGAACATCCCGACATCGGGTTTATTTTGGACGTAAACCATATATACACCAACGATCCTTCCATGGCGCTTGCGGACGGGTTCTATGACATACTGGGAGATCGCATCGTTGAGGTTCAGTTGAGCGGATACAAGACGCTTCATGATCCGCTATTTGAGACAAAGCAGGAAGAAATCATACGGGCGATCCGCGACCCGAAGGGACCCATGATCGTGGAAGCGGGAGGGATACGTCCGGACGACCTTGTAAAAGAAATTGAATACATCGCAAGTATTCTGCATAACGTGGTATAATTTGTTGTAATGATTCGCATCCTATTCACCGGCGGGGGGACGGGCGGCCATATTTATCCGCTCATTGCGGTTGCGCAGGCGCTCAGAAAATCGGCGGAGAAGAGGGGAGTGGAAATAGAATTTCATTATCTCGGCGCGCTGGGAAAATATCGCGAAACGCTTACGAATGCGGGAATGTACGTGCGGGAAATCGTTGCGGGGAAACTCCATCGCCATTCCGCCCTGCAAAGTTTCTTTGATGCGCCGAAATTTTTCATCGGATTTTTCCAGGCGCTCATGAGATTGTATTTTCTGATGCCTGACGCGATTTTCTCCAAAGGGGGCACGGGCGCCTTGCCGGTCATTTTCGCGGGATGGTTCTACCGCATTCCCATCGTGATACACGAGTCGGATACCGTGCCCGGACTCACCAATCTCGTCTCCGCCCGGTTCGCGAAGCGGATCGCGACGAGCTTTGCGACCGCACTTCCGTATTTCAGTCCCGCGAAGCGCGTGCAGACCGGCAACCCCCTCCGCGAGGAATTCGTCACCAATCAGCCCTTGCAGCACGTCGCGAAGCAGGAGCTCGGCTTTGACGCGGAACGCCCGCTTATGCTCGTCTGGGGCGGTTCGCAGGGCTCGGTACGCGTGAACAATCTCATCCTCCTGGTACTCAAGGAACTCTTGCCGCTTACGCAGGTGCTTCACCAGACGGGCGAGAAAAACATTTTGGATGTGCAGAAACTTTCCCGGGCGTCGCTTATGGACGTTCCCGTAGAGGAGGCGGCAAAATCGCGCTATCAAGCGGTCGCGTATTTTGAAGGAGACATGCGGAAAGCGCTTGCGGCCTCGGACATCGTTATTTCCCGCGGAGGAAGTAATAGCTTGTTTGAGATCGCCGCGTTCGGCAAGCCGGCGATCGTGATCCCGCTTCCCGAAGCGGCGGGCGACCATCAGCGCTCCAACGCGTACGAATTCGCGAAAGGCGGCGCGGGCATCGTGATTGAAGAACCGAATCTTCTGCCGGAAATATTCATGAGCCAGGTGCGCGAGATCATGACGAAACCGGAACGGGCGGAAGCGATGAGGCGCGCCTCAAAAGCGTTTTTCAAGCCGAACGCGGCGGAGTTGGTAGCGGAGGAAATATTCTCTTTGACGCAGTAGCGTCAAGCGCGGATTCCCGCAGATATGCGGTGCCGATGAACGCTGATAAATTCATCCGCGAAAATCTGCGTCCGCCGGATGGCGGATATCAGCGTTAATCTGCGTACGAGCGACAACTCGCGAGTTTTATGCTAGAATTGGTATCTATGGAAGCCCATTCGGCAATAAAACCAAGGGTTCGTTTTGCGCCGAGCCCGACGGGGCATCTGCACATCGGAAGCGTGCGGACGATGCTTTTCAATATCGCCTTTGCGAAGAAGCACAACGGCACCGTGGTGTTGCGTTCGGAAGATACCGACAAAGAGCGGTCAAAGCCGGAATACGAGCGCGAGATCGTGGAGGTGCTTGAGTGGCTCGGCCTTTCATGGGATGAGGGGCTTACGCTTGAGGCGGGGTATATCGGTTCAAAAGGGGAGTACGGGCCGTATCGACAGAGCGAACGGACGGAGATTTATAAAAAATACCTGGAACAGCTCCTTGCGAGCGGGCACGCGTATTATTGCTATTGCACGAAAGATGAACTTTCCGCTCAAGAGCAATCGCTTTCCTCGCAGGGGCTTCCGCCGAAATACGGCGGGCATTGCCGTGCCGTAACTTCCCCGCCCGCGGGAAAAGAACCGCAAGTGATCCGCTTTAAGACGCCGGGCGCGAATGTTGAACACAAAGATATGATTCGCGGGACGGTTTCGTTTGATGCGGGTCTTTTCGGCGACTTCGTCATCGCAAAAAATCTGGAAACGCCGCTCTATAATTTCGCCGCAGTCGTGGACGATTACGAAATGAAGATCACGCACGTCATCCGCGGTGAAGACCATATTTCAAACACGCCGAAACAGATACTCATGGGGCAGGCGCTGGGATTCACCCCGCCGCATTTTGCCCACTTGCCACTCATCCTTGCGGCGGACCGGAGCAAGTTCTCCAAGCGTTATATGGAAACCTCACTCTTGAGTTATAAGGAAAAAGGGTATCTGCCGGAAGCGCTCGTGAATTTTCTCGCGCTTTTGGGATGGCATCCGAGCGGCAACGAAGAAATATTCTCACTTGGGGCGTTCATAGAAGAATTTGACATGCGCCGCGTGCAGAAAGCGGGTGCAATCTTTAGCGAAGAGAAACTCCAATGGATCAACGGCGAATACCTCAAGCGCCTTTCTGAAGATGAATTCATGAAACGCCTCGCGCCGATTTTGACGGCGCGGAATATCACCGCGAGCGATCATTTTGTGAAGCGCGTGGCGATGGCGGAGCGCGAACGGGCGAAAACCCTGGGCGAAGTGTTTGACCTCGGCGGGTTCTTTTTCGCTTTGCCGGATTATGATGCGGCCTTGCTTTTGTGGAAAGACGACGCGAAAGAAAAAACGCGCGGGGCGTTAGAGGCAGTCAAGGAAATTCTTTCTTCGGTGGAAGCGAAAGATTTTTCCCGCGAAAAAATTCTTTCCGCGCTTGAGCCCCTGATCGCCGAACACGGAAAGGGGAGCGTCCTATGGCCTTTGCGCGTGTCGCTTTCCGGCCAAAAAGCGTCCCCCGACCCGCTTGAAATCGCGGAAATCTTGGGAAAGAAGGAAACGCTCCGGCGAGTGGAGTTGGGAGCGGGCAAATTGGGGCGATAAGAGATATTCAGGTGCTTTTAACCGCAACCATGACGATGATAAGCAAAGAAAAAGCCGGATACGCGATGCTCGGAGCAATCTTTTTCCTGTTTCTCGCGACCGTGCCGTTCTCCGCTTCGGCGCAGACCGCAACGCAACCATCCGCCACGCGCGACGAACTTGAAACCCGCATTAAGGCGAAAGCCGACGAACTGGAGAAACTGAACCGCGACCTTGAAGCGAAGCAGGAGGCGCTCCGCACTACGACGGACGCGCGCGTGTCCCTGCAGAAAGAGCTTTCCACGATCCAGTACAACATCAACCAGCTTGAGTTGAGCATCAAGGCGGACGAGGTCACGGCACAGAAGCTCGGACTTGAAGTGGACTCGCTCACTTACGATATCCGCGACATCAGGAATTCCATTGATGACAAAAAAGAAGGCATCGGGCGCTTGATGCTCCAAATGCACGAGCGCGACAGCGAAAATCTGCTGATGATATTTCTCAAGAACACGAGTTTGTCCGCAGGTCTTGTGGAAGCGCAATCCATTACGGCGGTCAAGGACCAGTTGAGAAAAGATATTGAAAGCTTGTCCATCCTTGATAAACAATTGAATACAAAAGTAGGGCAGGTGACGAACAAAAAAGAAGAAATTGAGCAGAGGAAGAAAAATTCGGTGGTGAGAAAATCCATCGTTGAAGACCAGAAAGAAACCCGCACCACGGTGCTCGCGGAGACCAAGAATAAAGAAGCGGTGTATCAGAAAGAAGTGAGCGAACTTCAGAAACAACAGGACGCGGTTTCAGACGAGATCGCGAAAATTGAAGAGCAATTGCGCGCCGCGTTTGACGTGGGGCTCCTACCGACAAAGCGCCCCGGTGTATTTCTATGGCCGATTACGCTTGTTACGGACGGCGGGAAGGGGAGAGTCACCCAGCATTTCGGAGAAATATCAAAATTGTATCGCGGGAAGCCCCATAACGGGCTTGATATCGGCGCGCCCATCGGAACGCCGGTCTTTGCCGCGGACGACGGCACAATCATCGCGGTTGATAACAATGACCGCACTGCAACAAAAAAGTATCAATATGGCAAATACATACTTATAAGGCACGGCACCAATCTTACGACGATTTATGCGCATCTCTCGCGGCAGGTGGTGCAGAAAGGAGCGCAAGTGAAACGCGGCGACATTATCGGCTATTCCGGTTCCACGGGCTACGCCACCGGCCCGCATCTCCATTTCGGCGTCTATTGGGCCCAAAGCGTGCTCATGAAGTCCGTCCCGCCCGCCGCCGGCCTCGTGCCGGTCGGAGTCGTCGTGAACGGCGAGGATTATTTATAAAGCAATCCTAATCCACGAATGCATCCGAATGCCCCGAATAAATATTGCGCGAAAGAATTCACTTTGTGATAATTCAGGGAACCGTTGCAAGATGGATTGCACCTTTTATTGTCACTTTATGCTGTTCAAGATAGTAGATGTAATAAAGTGACGCAAAAGAGATAATGTGCGTCACATTGTATCCTTTAAACCCCACACTTCCCTTCTTAATTGCCACTTACCATTTACTACTTATATGACTAAAAAGCGAGTCCACTTTATTGGTATCGGGGGAATTGGCATAAGCGCGCTCGCCCGCTGGTATTTGGCTCAAAAATGGGCTGTTTCGGGCTCTGACGTGGAAAAAGGGCCTCTTACCCAAGAGCTCCAAAAACAAGGCATAAGGCTCAAAATCGGGCCCCATAGAGCGCACAACCTGCCTCCGGGGGTTGCTTTGGTCATCCATACGCAGGCGGTTGATGCGGCAAACCCCGAACTGCGTGCGGCGAAGCGAAAAGGGATACTTACCCTCTCTTATCCCAAGGCGCTTGCGGCGGCAACAGAAGGGAAAACTCTCATCGCGATATGCGGCGCCCACGGCAAAAGCACGACGACGGCGCTTGCCGCGCTCACGCTCGTACGTGCGGGGCTTGACCCCACGGTGGTAGTGGGAACGAAGCTCAAAGAATTTTCGCACCGGGGGAGCGGCAAGGAAGGAATAAATTTTCGGAACGGGAAGGGAAAATATTTTGTCATTGAAGCGGACGAGTACGGGCGCTCGTTCCATAACTACTCCCCTGCTTTCGCGGTGTGCACCAACGTGGATGCGGAACATTTGGACACCTACAAGAATCTTGCGGGCGTAAAAAAAGGATTTCTCAAGTTTTTTTCCCGCGTCGTTCCCGGCGGAACGCTCATCTTGAATAAAGACGATGCAAACCTTGCATCGCTCGCGCGCCGCGTGAAAAAGATCGCGCGCGCGAATCATCTGCGCGTCATATGGTATTCGCTCAAGTCCCCCGTCGCGAAAAAAATATCGCGCCTTATGAAAATTCCGGGGCGCCACAACGCGTCAAACGCGCTTGCCGTCCGTACGCTTGCGAAAGCCCTCGGCATTCCGGACAAAATTTCTCTCTCCGCCATAGGCGCTTACCGCGGTTCGTGGCGGAGGTTTGAATATCGCGGCAAGTTCGCCTTTTCCCTGCCCGCTACCCACTATCCGCTACCAACCACTTTACTCTACGACGACTACGCCCATCATCCGACGGAGATCCGCGCGACACTCAAGGGGTTCAGGGAAAAATTCCCGAAAAAGAAGATCGTATGCGTGTTCCAGCCGCATCAGGCAAAACGCCTGAAGGCGCTTTTCGGTGAATTCCAGAGCGCGTTTGAAGATGCGGATACCGTGCTCATTATGCCCATCTACAAGGTCGCCGGACGCGAAGCGAGCCGCCGGCGCGACGACTACGACCGCGAATATGCCCGCGGGGACGACCGGTGGGATTCCGCCGCGCTGGTGCGCGCCATGCAGAAGAAATACCCCGGGCGCCCGATATTCTATCTCTCGAATCCCGCCCATCTGAAAAGCGCGCTTACCGTGCTCCTTACTTCGGATCCGAAAGCGGCGTGCGTGCTGGATGGCAGGAAGTTGGAAGTTAAAAATCAGAACAAATCCGCGGTCATCGTAATGATGGGCGCCGGAAACATTATTGAATACACGAACGCATTATTGAAGAAATAGAAAATACGGTATAATGGCGTCGCTATTTGCTATTTGCGATAAGCCATTAGCTGCTTATGTTTGACACCTACTCCACCATAGAAGGATTTAAAGAAGCGAACGGATACACGATTGACAACGTGTGGTATCCGCGCGTCACTAAGATCGTGGGCATCAAAGCGAAACCGGCGCTGTACCGCTATTACGGCGAGGCGGCGAATTTCAAGGCGGCGCAGGAAGTAACGGAAAAATCCGCGGCGGAAGGGACCCTGGTGCATGAGGCCGCGGAAGCGATTCTTTTGGGAAGAACCCCGGAGACGATAGATCCCCTTATCAAACCGGCAATAGACGCGTTCACGGACTTTCTCCTGCGCAACAACATCCAAACGGCGCCCGACTGGGTGGAGAGGCGCATTTTGCACAAAGACGAGCGGTATGCGGGCACGATTGACGCGCTTGCGCTCGTTGACGGCAAGTTCGGAGTCCTGGACATCAAGACTTCGCAGGGCATCTACCGCGATTATAATCTCCAGACCGCCGCGTATATGGATGCCCTAAAAGGCGATTTCCAAAATCTTCAGACACGCTGGATATTGCGGATAGACCAGATCCAGTCGTGCGACAAATGCAAGGCGACGATGCGCACGAAAGGCGGGCGCGAGAAAGTGCGCCGCAACGGGCGCGTGGGATGCAACAACGGAGAGCATGCGTGGGGCGAAACGAAAGGCGTAATAGAAATACAGGAATTCCCTTTCTGGCAGAGCGACTATGAAGCGTTCTTGGGGGCGAAAAAGCTTTGGGAGTGGGAAAATGAAGGGTGGCTGAAAAAAGTGGGATACTTATAGGTTAAGAATGACTAATTTCTAATGACTAATGTCTAAAAACGAATTAAATCATTGGGGAATCGAGACATTATTTAGAAATTAGAAATTAGGACTTAGAAATTTTCACTGACTGCATTTTTCAATCACGATCGGCGCGCGATTGAACTCGCGGTTTGCGAGATATCCGAGCCCGAACGAGAGCGAAGAAACGATAAAAATAATTCCTCCGAGCACAAGCTCTTTTTTCCGGGCGGAAACCCACTCCCCTGCCCGCGCGCGGTATTCGGAGAAATTCATTGACATAAGGGAGATTATAGCATATCATTGCGGAATGACTAAGTTCTAATTTCTAATGACTAAATTGTTTAGAAATTAGACATTAGGATTTAGAAATTTTTTAAAAAATGGCACATACCAAAGCAGGTGGATCTACAAAGCTCGGCCGCGACTCTCGCGCAAAACGGTTGGGCGTTAAAATTCAGGACGGTGAGCCCGTGGGAACGGGCCAGATTATCGTGCGCCAGCGCGGGACGAAATATCTTCCCGGCAAGAACGTTTTGCGCGCGGAAGACGACACTCTTTTTGCGAAAGTGAACGGCATCGTGAAATTTTCCACAAAAATGAAGACGAGATTTGACGGAGTGAGAAGGCGCGCTACGGTTGTGGCCGTACAATCACTTTAAGTTTCGCGGTAAATTCTTGTTTGAGGCGAACGGCGACTTCATGGTCGCCGATCTCTTTTATGGGGTGCGGGAGCTGAACTTCCACGCGCTCCGTGCGCAGCCATTCGTGCTCGCGCATCGCTTTGAGGATCATTTCCTTGGTTACAGAGCCGAACACCGAGCCCTTGCTATCGGTGCGCAGATGAAATTCAAGATGGTGCGTGTTGATATTACGCGCGAGCTCGCCGAGGCGCTTCTTGAATTCGGCGCCTTCCTTCTCCATCCGCGCCTTTTGCGCCATCACTTGTTTTTGCGTTTCCGGCGTCACGGCCTTCGCAAGCCCCTTTGCGACGAGGAAATTCCTTCCATATCCGTCCGCGACCTCTTTCATTTCATATTTTTTCCCCACGCCGCGGACATCTTGCAGGAGAATGATTTTCATAAAAATTTCTAATTACTAATGACTAATTTCTAAAAGATTAGAAATTAGGTCAATTAGAAATTTGTTTTTTTAGTATCTCAAGTGCCTTTTCCAATTGAGGGTCTTTCCCGTCTTTCGTGTTCTCGTCGTCGGTTTTTACTTCCACGTCCGGCGCAAGCCCACCGTTCTCAAGCACCTTCCCGCTGGGGAGCACCCAATGCGCGACGGTGAGCTTCACGGACGCGTCTCCCGAAAGCGGCAAGATTTCCTGCACCGTGCCCTTTCCGAAGCTTTGCTCTCCCACGAGCTTCACTTTGCGGTTGTCGCGGAGCGCGCCGGCGAGAATTTCCGAAGCCGATGCCGACCCCTGGTTGATAAGCACCACGAGAGGAATGTCTTTCAGGGCGCCGTTTCCGTAGGTTTTAAGTTCCTGCGTGACTCCCTCCCGCTCCGCTTCGCTTACCACAAGCGTGCCTTGCGGGAAGAACCACCCGGCGACGTTGACCGCCGCATCAAGATATCCGCCCGGGTCGTTGCGCAGGTCAAGGACGATGCCCTTCGCGTCGTTTTGGAGCGCCTTAACCGCCGCGTCGGCGAAAAGCGAACCCGCATTCGCGTTGAAGCTGCGAAGACCGACATACGCGATGCCGCCGTCTTTCATTTCAAAATCAACCGTGGGAACCTGGATATTGTCCCGCGTGATCACAATATCCTTCGGCTTCTCCCAGCCATCGCGGAAAATGTTGAGCGTCACATCGGTGTTCCTCGGCCCGCGGATAAGGCGCACCGCGTCATCCACGCCGATTCCCTCGGTTGACGACGCGTTGATGGCAAGTATCTTGTCCCCCGCCTTCAGGCCCGCTTGTTCCGCGGGAGTTCCCTTGAGCGGCGCGACGATGACGAGCTGTTCTTTGCGGATGCCGATTTCCGCTCCGATGCCGCTGAAATTTCCCCTGATGTCCTCTTCAAACTTCTTACTGTCTTCGGGCGGGAAAAATTCCGAATACGGATCGCCGAGCGAGTTTACCAATCCGCGCGTGGCGCCGTATACCTTATCTTCCGCCTTCACGTCTTTGTCGCGCAGGTAACTCTCTTTTATCAATTGCCATACTTCCCAGAACTGCCCGAAGTCGGCATTATCCGTATTCACGCTGCCCGGCTCAAAGTTCGTGACGCCCGAAACCGCTACTTTTTTTGGGATTTGCCGTCCCTTCGCAAGCCCCCATGAATATCCCCCGCCTACGGACGCCGCAACGATAACGACGAGCGCGGATACGGCAAGAGAGTTCTTCTTCAGATTCTCCATAGTGTATCAATTCTAGAGGAATAGGCGGTTTATCGCAATGTTTTAGGTACACACATATGGCGGTTTGTTTAGTTGATATTCTCG
>MHLB01000056.1:7454-7677 GCA_001818895.1 Candidatus Liptonbacteria bacterium RIFCSPLOWO2_01_FULL_53_13 | reverse complement strand
GATGAGGTTTCCTGCCGAGCCCGTTGCGGTGAACGTTGTCACTGTGGTCGTCGTGTTCGCCGTGAACTGGACCGTGGTGGAGGCATTGAGCTTGAAGTCGCTGAAGGTGTTGGAACCGGTGAAATTGACGGGGAAGGCATTCGTGGGAAGGGCGCTCCAGAAGTTGTGGTAGGTAAGGCCGCCTCCCGCGAAGGTTTTTGCTGCGGTATAGGCGCCGGTCAAC
>MHLB01000056.1:7140-7313 GCA_001818895.1 Candidatus Liptonbacteria bacterium RIFCSPLOWO2_01_FULL_53_13 | reverse complement strand
ATGGTGACACTCTGATTGTTGGCGTCAAAGGTGCCTGCCGTAAGAGTGAGCGTCTTGGTACTGCTCACGGTAAGATTGTCCGCCAACTGCCATGCGCCTCCGGTGCCATTGAACGTGAGGTCCGAGGCCAAGGGTACGGCATTGGTAGTTATGGTTTTACTGCTTGTGGCATT
>MHLB01000056.1:0-6899 GCA_001818895.1 Candidatus Liptonbacteria bacterium RIFCSPLOWO2_01_FULL_53_13 | reverse complement strand
CCACCGTGCCCGCGGTATAGGTCAGGGTGCCGGTGTTGTAGTAGACGTTCCCGGAAACAGTAATGGTGCCGGAGGTATTGATGGTCAGGTTGTTTTTGAGTATGGCCGTCCCGGGAGTCGTTGACCAGGTGCCGGTGCCGTTCAATATGATGTTGGTTGTGCCGGTGATGGGGCCGCTAAGGCTATTACTATCTCCCACTACCAGATTGCCGGCCGCATTGATCGTAGAGCTGTTGATAGTCAGGGTGTTGTTGTTGTATGACAGCAGAGTCGTAGTGCCGTTGACGGTCAGGTTGCTTGCCAGGGTAATCGTCGCGCTACTGCCCGCCAAGGCCACATTGTTCCACGTGATGCCGGTGGTGTTGAGCGTCGTCGCCGCTGCGACATTGAGCGTGGAGCCGGTAGTGACCACCGTGCCCGCGGTATAGGTCAGGGTGCCGGTGTTGTAGTAGACGTTCCCGGAAACAGTAATGGTGCCGGAGGTATTGATGGTCAGGTTGTTGCCGAGCGGGGCCGTCCCGACGCTCGTTGACCAAGTGCTGGTGCCGTTCAATACAATGTTGGTTGTGCCGGTGATGGCGCCACTGTAGCCACCACTATCTCCCACTACCAGATTGCCGGCCGCATTGATCGTAGAGCTGTTGATAGTCAGGGTGTTGTTATCCCTTGACAGCAGAGTCGTAGTGCCGTTGACGGTCAGGTTGCTTGCCAGAGTAATGGTGATAGGGGTGGGAGATATGCCCGCCAAGGCCACATTGTTCCACGTGATGCCGGTGGTGTTGAGTGTGGCGGATGCGCCGACGTTCAGCGTTGAGCCGGTGGTGACGACTGTCCCCGCGGTGTATGTGAGAGTGCCGGTGTTGTAGTAGACGTTCCCGGAAACAGTAATGGTGCCGGAGGTATTGATGGTCAGGTTGTTGCGGAGCGGGGCCGTCCCGGGAGTCGTTGACCAGGTGCCGGTGCCGTTCAATACGATGTTGGTTGTGCCAAGTATGGCGCCACTGTAGCCATCAGCATCTCCCACTCCCAGATTGCCGGCCGCATTGATCGTAGAGCTGTTGATGGTGAGGATTCGGTTGCTAGCTGAGAGCAGCGACAGGGTGCCACTCACAGTGAGGTCGCTTGAGAGGGTAATGGTCGTGGCGGCGGCGGTAGTGGCTGAGAGGGTTAATCCGTTTGGCCATGTTTTACCGTTGGAATTAATTGTCGCGGTAGTACTCACGATAAGGTTGGAGGCACCGGAGATGGTCATTGCCGCGACGAGCGTGACGTTTCCGCTCACCGTGAGCGCCGCATCCATCGTGAGCGTGTTCGTATAGTTCGTAAAATCAATCGTCTTGGCGGCGGAAGCAACGTTCACCGTCAACTGACCGGAGGTAGGCGTGGCAACCACGTCGTCGGCTGACGTGGGCACAGCGCCCTCAACCCACGTGCCCGTGGAATTGTAGTTGCCTCCTCCATCTGCAATAGTCCTCGTAGCGGCGTGCGTAGTGCGCGCGAATATGACGGCACAAAAAACCGCGGCGAAGATGAAAACTATGTTCGCTTGTTTCCCTTTCATGATATGGCTTTGATTATACCTCGTAATTCCCTTCCCGCAACGCGGGAGGGGTGGGGATAAGTGGCGCTCCCCAAGCGTCTTGCGGGGTCGCTGTCTCCGCGTGGTCGCGGAGCGCTGACGCTCGTGCCGTCGCACTGCGCGACACCCCGCAAGACGCTTGTCTCGCTATGTGGGGGGGCGTTGGGGCTCACGGAAATAACATCAGAAGAACCGCGACAAAAAGAAAATGATGAGTCCGAGCGTGCTTGCGATGGCGGAGATTATCCAGAAGCGCATCGTGACCTGCGACTCGGGCCACCCGAGCGCCTGCAGGTGATGATGAATGGGCGCGGAGAGAAACACTTTGCGTTTGAAGAATTTTTTTGAGAACAGCTGGACGATGACCGACGCCGTCTCTCCGACGAGCACCAGCGCGATAATCGGAAGAAGGAGCACGGTGTTCGTGAGAAACGCGATGACGGCGAGCGTGACGGTAAGGCCCATGATGCCCGTCTCGCCCATAAAAAACTTCGCGGGGTGCACGTTGAACCATAAATAGGTAACGAGCGCGCCGATAATCACGGCGATGAGCGAGGTGAGCTCGTAGTGCCCCTGCGCATAGGCAATCACGCCGAACGCCATGAAGATGGGCGCAAGCACGCCCGCGGAAAGGCCGTCCAGTCCGTCCACCACGCTCGTGGAATAGGTCGCGACGACCACAAAGACAAAGAGTAAAAGGTAGAACCCGTCAATTTCCACATTCCCCACGAACGGCACATGGATGCTTGACCATCCCAGCTTGAAGTAGAACCACCACGCGCCCAAAATGGCGATGAGGAGAATCATTGCAAGGCGAACCTTCAATCGTATCCCCCCGCCGATGTAGCGCGGGCCTTTGTCCTGCACGATAAGCACGTCATCCACAAGCCCCAGGAGCGATGCGGAAAGAAGCGTGAAAAGCGGAAGCCAGGTTTCCCTGCGCGAGACGAAATTAAGCTTCGCAAGCGGAGAGTCGGGAAAGAAATACGAAATAAGAAAAGTGGCCGCCGTTACGAGAAACACCGTTCCCCAGATGAGAATCCCTCCCATGCGCGGGGTGGATACTTCTTTCTCGCCGTGCAGGCGCGTAAAAATAGGAATTTTCTCTCCCCCAAAGGTTTCCTCGCGCGCGCGCTTTTTCCACGCCTTTTTTGCATAGAGAATTTTGATAAGAAAGGGCGCAAAAAAAATCGCGATACTGAACGATGCGACGAAGAGCGTGAGAATCTTGATGATGAAAAGTACGGAGGGTTGAAGCATATCGGAAAAATGACTAATGACTAATGACTAATTGCTCTAATTTCTAATCAATGTCCAACGGGGTAAAGCAGAATGCCCAAAGGATTCCTTTCGTCATTAGGTCAATTAGAAATTAGTAATTTTGCTATTACCTGCTTGTGTGCGTCTCTTTGAACCATTGTAGCAGAAATTCGGTCGCGGCGAAACGGTCTTCAGCGCCGAGGACGACGATGGCAATCGGCCTCCCTTCATACGCGAAAATAGATACGAGGTTCTCTCCTGCGTCCTCGGTGTACCCCGTTTTGCCGCCGATGAAATCCCCGCGCCCCGCGAACTGATTGATGTTCTGATACGTCAGTTTTTTCTTTTTTCCGAGCTCCGTAAGGGTGAGCTTCGGCGTGCGGGTGATCTTCAGGAGATCGGGGTATTGCTCGTAGACCGCGCGCGCCATCCGGAGAATGTCGGACGCCGTTGATTGGTTCGCCACGGAAAGCCCCGTCGGGTCCTCAAAGTGCGTTTCGTTCGCCCCCCATTCTTTCACCAACGCGTTCGTTCCTTCCAGGGATTTTTCCCTTCCATAGCTTATCGCAAGCGTTTCCGCGGATTCGTTGCTGGAGAAAAGAAGCGCGGCGCGGATAAGGTCGCCGACTGAATATATTTCTCCCGGGGAAAATTTCGCCTCGCTCGCGTCGCCTATCTCTTCAAGCGCCTGGCGCGTGACGGTTGCGGAGTCGGTTTCCTTCATGTGCGATTTGGCGAATGCCGCCGATGCGAGCTTGGTGATGGAGGCAAGCGGCCAGCGCTTATCCCGGTTTAACCCCCAATATACCTGATTGGTCTTCAAGTCGGCGACAAGCCCCACGGAAATATTGATGTCCGGAACCGGCTCGTCGCTCACCGTGCGAAATATTTCCGCGAGCGGAGAAAGCGGGTCAAGCGCCGCGGTTTGCTCTGCATTATTTCTTGGTACATATGATTCCCTCACCTTTCCGAACGCGCGTTCCACTTCTTCCGCTCCCGCCGTCACAAATCCGGCGTACTGCTCGGTCTGTGGCGCGGATTGCGCGCCCGATTCCGCAAGCGATGCAGTTCCTTTCGCTTCTCCCCCGCCACGGGAGCCGGCGACGACGAATGCAAGCATCGCAAGCATGGCGAATATGATCTGGTAGCGGCGCATAGTTAATGGCGAATGACTAATTACTAATGACTAATTACCGGTTGCCGGTTGCGAATCACTCATCTCCGGCGGTTTGCTGAACATCTCATGAAACTTTTGGTATTCCGGCAGGTCCTCTTTTTTGGAAATGCCGAGGTGCTTCAAAAGGTCAAAGCTTGCTTCGTAAACATACGAGTTCTGGTGCGCCGGGTCGGCCGTGCGCGTGACGAGCCCGCGCAAGGTGAGATTCCGCAAGATGAACGCGGAATTCACTCCCCGGTGATAGTCTATCACGCTCCGCGGGACGGGGCCGAGATACGCGATGAGCGCGAGCGCCTCCACCGAGGCGGGCGTGAGGTCGCCCGAAAGTTCCTCTTTCACAAAGTGGGCGAGGAATTGCGCGAACTTCGCCTTGGTCACCAGCTGTACTTTGTCGCCGTGCGAGAGAAGCATAAGCCCCCGCGCTTCATCCTCAAGCGACGCGCCGTATTCATGCGCGAGCGCGCGCGCATCGTCCTCGCTTATTTCAAGCACGCGCGCCACGGCCTCTATGCCCAGGGGTTCGCCGTGGACGAACAGCAGTGCCTCAAATGCGGCGAATTGATTGTGAGATGAATCAGCCATTAGGATTTAGCCATGAGAATCGGGTTCACGCGACTTACTCCGCACGATTATATCAGAATCCCCGTCCTTTTGCTCAAGCGAAACGATCTGCTCCCGCGCAAGATGGAGAATGGCGAGAAACGCCACAATTGCCTCCGCGCGCGTCCCCTTCCCCGACAGGCGCGAGAAGCTTGTTTCTTTGAGGTCGGATATCCTCGCTACGATCTCGCGGATCTTTTCTTCAAGCGTGATGATCTTCTCCCGCACCAGCTCTTCCTCTTCCCCTTCCCGCACAAGCGCGGCTTCCATCCCGGAAACCGCGTTCCGCAGTGCTTCAAGGGTGAGCGCCGAACCGGGATAAAAAAACGACGGCGCGACCCCCTCTTCGCTCAACCGCAGAAGAAAACTTCTGCTGTGCAGAAAATACGGCCTGCTCATGCCGCGGTTTCCCTTGCGCCACAGCTCGTTTAAGAATTTCATCGCCGGCTTGAACTGCCGGTACGCAAGAAGCCGCTCTTCAAGGTCCTTGATTTCCTCCTCGTCTTCCGGCGACAGGTGCGCGTCCGGCAGAAGCGACTTTGATTTTATGAAAATGAGCCGGCTCGCGATGACGATAAAGTCGGCAAGAAAGCGCATGTACGCGGACCGCTCCAGGCCTGACCGAAGGGGCGCGTCTGTTTTTTGATATTCCGCGGTAATCGTTTCCAGATAGCGCAAAAAATCGTCGGTCACCTCCGCCAGGCTTATTTCGTTTATCTCAAGCTTGCGGTCCTCAATAAGCCCGAGAAGCTCTTCTATCGGTCCTTTGTAACGCGCGAGTTTCAGTTCGTAGTGGAGCATAATGTAATTAGTCACTAGGCGACTAGTCACTAGTGACTAGTAATTGGTTTTCACCCAATTATAGAGCGCTCTTGCCTCGCTTGCGTTATCTTCCGACCCGAGGAGGACGACCACGAGGGGGCGTTTCTCCCCGTCCATTTCCGCTTCAAATACGGAGAGGATGGTCTGTTTTGCCGAGCTTGAGAGCCCCACTTTTCCTCCCACGAATTCCGGGTCTCCCGTAAACACGTTGAAATTTTGGAGATTGGTAAACAACGGAGCGCCATATGCCCGCGTGTCGGCGGTGCCCGAGGTGAACCGCAGAATGAAGCTCCTGTTATAGTAAAGATATTTCGCGAACGCGAAAAGGTCCTGCGCGGTGGATACGTTTCCCGCGTCGCTCCCCGAAGGGTCGGTGAAGACGGTGTTCGTCATGCCGATCGCCTGCGCCTTCTGATTCATAAGGCGTATAAAGCGATCTCTCCCCATCGTGCGCGCGATGGTCTCCGCGGCCTCGTTTGAGGATTCCAAGAGAAGCGGGTAGAGAAGGTTGTAGAGCGATAGTTTTTCCCCCGTTTTAAGCCGAGGAATAGAGGTCTTTACAATCGCGCCGTCCGGCACGGTAAGTTCCTTCTCTATATTAATGTACTCCACCGCCACAAGCGCCGTCATAAGTTTTGTGAGCGAGGCGACGGGCATTATCTCGTTTGACTTCCGCTCGGCAAATACGAAATTGTTCTTTATGTCCGCCGCAAGATAGCCGTCCGCAGAAACGCCTTCTATGCGCGGGGCATAGGAAAATCCGTCACGCACGAAATCGCGTTCAAACACCAGGACCGGAGTTCCCACGTCCACCATATCAAAAAGCGCTTTCGCATCATCGGTGGAAAGGCGGATGCACCCTCCGGAATACTGCGTGGAAACCGGCGCGCCGTCGGGATAATACGGCCAGCCGTGGATGAAAAAGTTGCCCTGGAACGGCAAGCTCCACGGCAGATATACCCTTGCGAATGCGGAAAAGTGATTTTCTATCCTCCCTTCCACTTTATAGATGCCTGCCGGCGTTTCCCACCACGACCCGGGCCTGCCCTTGGTAAGAATGGGGAATTCTTTCGCTATCTCTCCTTTGCGGTACACCCGCAGTTTCATCTCGGAAAGGTCCGCTTCAATAAAGTCCAGTTTTTCTTCCGTCATCCTCTCGCGCACCTGTTCAAAAAATTGGCCGTTCGCGAGCGCCGGCCAGCTGCCGAATTGCAGAACGTCGTCCGCGGGGTTTGCCGAAGGAAGGTTGAGGGTATAGTTATAAATTTCCGTGCGGAACCGCACGAAGAAAAACGCGCCGATTGCGAGCGCAACGGAAAACGCGAGAATGACGACGTAGAGCGGAAGCTGTGAAGTAAGAATTCTTTTAGTCATGTTTCCGTATCTTCATATCTGCATATCTTTGTATCTTCCCTTGTTTCCCTTAGACATTAGAAATTAGTAATTGGATATTTTCTCTTC
>MHLB01000055.1:20301-23448 GCA_001818895.1 Candidatus Liptonbacteria bacterium RIFCSPLOWO2_01_FULL_53_13 | reverse complement strand
AATGGCTTTATATTTTTCGATTTGACGTATATTCTCCATTAACGACAATCATACATTGTTTAAATGTTTTGCTGAAACAAAAACCCGCTCTGTGCGGGTTTTAGATTTTGGTGATGCTAACCTCCGTAAAATGCTGGCGGTGCCCCTTCTTCTTCCGATAGCGCGTTTTGGAGTGGTATCTGAACACGATTTTTTTCCGCTCGCGCGCCTGGCGCACCACGCTCGCTTCCACCTTGGCGCCGCTTAGATAGGGCGTGCCGACCTCAACCTTTTCGCCGTCCGCCACGAGCAGGACCTTCTCAAACGAAACATTCCCCCCTGCGGGGGCTTCCAATTTCTCAACTTTTATCTTGTCGCCGACGGAAACCTTGTACTGTTTCCCGCCGGTGGTTATAACAGAAAATTTTGCCATTGGATTTAAATTAATTTTGTTCTAGTGCCGCTTTCCATTGCCGGAAACATTCACTCGCCTCTTCTCTTGCCTTCTCAAGACGTGGCACAAAATCAAGTAAATACCTCGTTTCTTCTTCAGATCTTCCGGGAATGCTATCCATAGCTTTTCGAACCTCGGCGAGTAACGCACTTTGTCGTGCCTCTGCTTCGCCCCAGGCATAAAAAATCTCTTCCCGTGTGGGATTTCTCTCTGGGGTCTTCTCTGGAGTTTTCGATGAATCGATCATGTCTAATTAACCGAAATGATAACCGCAAACGCGATAAAAATCAAGCCCGAGACAAATATGCCAAGGAGGGACAAAAGATAGCTTATTGTGCGGTCACGGTCCGCGAGGACAAGCGCAAGCGCGAAGTCAAGTATCGCGACGGTGAGCCCCAGCGTGCCGATGCCGGCAAGCTCCCTTACTCCACCGATCTGATTGATGCGCGAAAAGCTGTTGAAGTGGAGAATAATGGGCGTCGTCGCGTCCCGAAACATCATATAGCTCCAAATCCACCCTGTAAGCACGAGCGCGAGGGAAAACGCGAATGCGCCGTAGGTCCACGGGTATTTCCGGATATGATGCGCGAATGCCTGCATATGATTACCTTCTCAACATCGCCGCGGCGGTTTCGGGGGGCACTACGTTAATCAGTACGCCCGTGGAAAGCTCAAAGCCGGCCGGAATTGATATTTTGGGAAGCACTTCCATGTGCCAGTGGTAGTGCGTGTATGTTTTCTTGCTTTTCAAGGGAGCCGTGTGAATGAAAAAATTGAGGTCGGGGTCGTTGATGTTACGCTTCATTTTGCCGAGGCACGACTGGAGCATGTCCACAACCGCCGCGAGGTCATCACGCCCCGTCGCTTCAAAGCTCGGCAGGTGCGCTTTGGGATAAACCGTCACGCCGAACGGATGCCGCGATGCGTAGGGCGCAACGGCAATCGCCCGTTCGCTTTCGCACACAATCCGCACCTTCTCTTTTTCTTCATACGCCAAAATATCGCAGTGCACGCACCGTTTGTGCTTCTGCCAATAGTTCCGCGAGTGGACCAGAGAGTGGAGAATGGAAGGCGGCATGATGGGAAGCGTGAGAATCTGGATATGCGGATGATGGAGCGATGCGCCCGCAGACGGCCCCCAGTTGAAAAATGCCGAGGTGTATACGAGGCACTTGTCTTTCGCGAGCATAAGGTAGCGTTTTTGAAGCGCCTCAAACGCCATAATGACGTCGTTTCGCGGGATCGCGTCAATCCCCTTTTCGTGCTCCCGGAAGATAAGCAGGTCGTGCTGGCCGTGCCCTTCCACGTGCTCAAAAAGCCCGTCCTGCACCATCGTCGCGCATACATCGCTGTGCGTAAGTGCGGGGAATTTATTCGGAACCACCGCCGCTTTCCAGCTTTTTTCGTCCGGCGCGCCGATATACATCGGCAAGTTGCCCGATTTTGCGAGGTCGTCAAACGGACACTGCTCTTTCGGCAGTATATTCCGCGCTCGCTTCTCCGGAAAGAATTCCGAGGGGCGCTTCGCCCGCTCGGGCGCCATGATAATCCAGTCGCCGGATACAAGGTCTTTTCTTAGGTCGGACATGGGTGAGGTGATAGGTTGTAGGTGTTAGGTGATAGGAACGATAAGAAGTATACCATAAAATTCCTGCCTGCCGGTAGGCAGGGAGCACCCCGCCAATTTACCCGATTCTTTTGGTATATCCAAAAGGGCGGGCGGCGGGGTTTACGCAACCTCATTTTGATAATAGGTCTCATCCTCCTTCGCCTCACGATGCGTTCGGCTACGGCGGGACTTCGTCCTGCTTTGACTATGATACCTCATTTTGGTAGCAGGACTCGCAATACACGATTTCCGGGCGGTCGGGGGCGTAAGAGGTCTCAATGCGCTGATTGCACTTGGCGCAGGTTCGCATATAAATCATCGCCGGGTTCAGAAATAGCGTCCTGGCATTGTCTCTGCAAAGAGGACATTCATGCGGGATCGGTATGGAAAAACGGCGATAGAACGCGAGTTCGCTGAAAATAATTTGATAATTGCGACCGCAATTTTCGCATTTGAGAATCTCCTTGGTAAGGGTATCGGGCACGTCGTTGATGTGGTCCGGGGTAATTGTTGTCGCTTCGCGATATTGACGTGGGTTTTCTTCGCGCCACGCAAAACCGTAGGCAATCGCTTCTTGCTTAGTCAGGGAAACAATTTCCGGTCCTCGTGACTCGTTATACGCCCACGGAGAAAGTTCCGCCGGGAAAAATTCGCCGTATTCGCCTCTTTTTTTCATATCGGCAATAATCCGCTCGCGGAGGGCAAGATATTCTTCTTTTGCATAGGCCTTGTTAAGGATGGAGTACTCACCGTTCCGTATGCCGATACAGCCAAAGAGATTGCCCGAACCATGGCAACCGAAACAATACTCAATGTCTCGGGCATGATAGTTCCAAACGCCGAATTTCAAATTGTACACCGAAAGCCCGCACCAGGCCGCTTCGTAGACCAACTCCGCACCGAGCCCAAAGCTGCTGTAGTCATAAGCGTTGACCGTTTTCGCAACCTCCTGGAAATGGCAGTATCTCATATTCTCTCCGCCATAGACCAAGTATGAATCGCGCACGTTTTTACAATCATAAAGGTAGTCGCCGCTTGATCTTACTGCCCGGATATTACGAACCGCTTTCCTCGGCTGAGTAAGAAAGAATGCTTCGGCTTTCCT
>MHLB01000055.1:6064-20290 GCA_001818895.1 Candidatus Liptonbacteria bacterium RIFCSPLOWO2_01_FULL_53_13 | reverse complement strand
GCCGTTTCGCGTGGGAGCCGAGATCCAATTCTTGAACAAAACGCTGGAATTCCTCTTTGGTAACCGGCTTGTTGAAAATATGGTTTTGCTTGCTGCGCAGATTGATGCATCCAATGCAGTTTGAGCATCCCGCTAGATCGCGCGAAAACCAAATATCATACGAGTTTTCGCAATACTGCGATGAAAACACTTGATAGCTCTTATCAACCATGATGACATCGTGACAAAGTTCGGTGAAATGCACGTTCTTGGCATCAATGGTATTCGTAGCGTCATTGACTCCTCGGCCATATGCGCAATCCTTTGAGTTATCGGCGCTAAACACAAGGTAGCAGTTTTTCAAATTAGCCGCAGCGTTACAGTAATCGCTCTCAACCATGGTGGTATGCTCCGTATGTAACGCCGGCAAAGGAGTTTCATGGAAAAGCTCACCCCATTGTTCAAAGAATGGTCGTGCAGGGTCGTATTCCCGGCCGTACGATTTCGGGTCCCACTTATCCGACCACCATATATCCTGGCGGTAAATAACATGAGGAGAATCCGGATGATAAAACGTGATAATATTGTCGCCCGTGAAAGCGCATGGGCGCTTGTAAAGCATTCTTTGCCCCTCCCAACCCAACCTTCGTATCATCCGGCACCTCGGGCACCACGTCGGCGGCGGAACTTTCATCATCTCGTAGAACGCAAAATCGTCGGATTCAATGGTGAACTCGGATTTACAATTTTGACAATTCTTCGTTTCTGAATTCATGAAAGGGGCGGGTGGTATGATGCATCATACCACTTTGCTGTCGTCTTCATGCCACTTCCGCTTGGTAACATTGCTCGCAATACACGATTTCCGGGCGGTCGGGGGCGTATGTGGTTTTAATTGCCTCACTGCATTTGGCACAGATGCGGTCGTAGAATGCGATTGGGTTAAGCTGTACTCTTCTTTCGTTGTCCCTGCAGAACGAACACTTTGCGGGAATGGGAATCTGAAAATGGCGGTAAAAATCCAACTCCATTGAGATTACTCTGTAATTTTTTCCGCAAGCAGTGCATTGAAATATTTCTTTTAGAATGCCGTCTTCCGCGTCCCGAATGTGGTCGGGGAGCCCTGCCGTTGCGGGTAGATACTCGCGCACGTCGGGATTACGCCAGAGAAAACCCTGTGCAAGCGCTTCGGCTTTTGAGATCGGAAACCAGTCCATAACATTGGTTTCGTTATACGCCCATGGAGAAAGCTCGCTGGGGAAATATTCCCCGTAGCGATATTCCCTCCCTTTCTTATCCTGATACGGCACTTCTGCCATCTGTTTTTTGATCCGCGTGACAAGGTCAACGTATTCTTCCTTGGAATATTGTTTATTGAGAATACAATACTCCGCGCCGCGAACACCAATGCACCCGAAAAGATTTCCCGAACCGTGGCACCCGAAGCTATATTCAAGGTCGTGGGATTTATAGTCCCAGAATCCAAATTTGATGTTATTCACCTGGATGCCCACCCAGCAACACTCATAAATTTGCTCCGCATTCATCGCAAATGTGGTGTAATCGTACGCATTTGCTACGGGACCCGCTTTTAGGAGTTGGCTGTAGCGGACGTTTTCGCCGTTGGTCACCATATATGAATCCCTAACGTTTTTGCAGTTCCACAGGCAGTCGCCGGACGAACGTTCATTCTTCCTTCCCCGAAATGCCTTGCGCGGGAATTTCAATGCAAACGCATCCGCCTTTATGCGAAAGTCCGTAACTGATTTTCGTGAGCCAAAATCATATTGCGCAAGCACTTTTTCATATTCTTCTTTCGTATACGGCTGGTTTAAAATATGGTAACTTTTTTTGCGCAATCCTACGCACCCGACGCAATTCGTACATCCGATGCAATCACGGGAAAAATACACGTCCTGGCATTCTTCGCAGTCAACCGAATAAAACGTCTTATAGCATTTATTGATATTGACTGATTGATAACAAAGCTCATTGAAATTTGCGAATGACACATCAAAGCATTCCTTCATGCCTTCAATCGTGTTGAGATACGCGCAGTTTTCGCTCGTGTCCGCATTGAAGCAAAGGTAGCAATTCCTAAGCGTCGCCGCCGCATTGCAGTAGTCGCTGTCCACCATCGTGGTGTACTCCGTGAAAAGCGCAGGCAAGGGAACTTGTTTTAAAAGTTCTTCGAACTGGACAAAAAATGATTTGGAAAAGTCATAATCCTTGCCGTAACTCTTCGGATCCCATTTGTCGGACCACCAAAAATCCTGCCGGTACACGCGGTACGGGGCGTTGGGATGAATCACCGAAATGACCTGTTCCCCGGTAGAATCGCATTTGCGCTTATGAAGTTTCTGGTATCCGCGCCATGCCATGCGCCGGATCAATCTGCATCTCGGGCACCACGTCGGCGGCGGAACTTTCATCATCTCGTAGAACGCAAAATCGTCGGGTTCTATGGTGAACTCGGATTTACAATTTTGACAATTCTTCGTTTCTGAATTCATTTCTGGATTCCCGCCTCCGCGGGAATGACATCATGCGACTTCATTCTGATAGCAACTTTCGCAATACACGATCTCCGGTCTCTCTGGCGCATAGCTGGTCTCAAATTCGTTGGGACAGGGCTCCCCTTTTGCGTGCGAGGGATGGGCGCCGGTGTTTGAGTAAACACCGTTTTCGGATTTTTCGCCCGCGCAGTGGCACGAGCGGTGCCAGAGCTTGAGGGGGTTTCGTTGTTTCAACCGTTCGTAATGCCGGCAGTTCGGGCAGAAGCGCGGGAGCGGAATTTTAAAATTACGGTAAAATTGAAGCTCATCCGGAATAATACGGAAAGCTACGGTGCACTGATGCGTGCATGCTCCCTTGTGCGTACAGCCGATGGTTTCGTTGAGAACCCCGTCTTCCACTCCGTCAATATTATCGGGAACGTCGTCCCCTCTAAGCGTGACGCTGTGCATTTTCGCTTCCGGGTCCTTCCACGGATATCCTTTCTCCATCGCCTCTTCTTTGGTTATCGGGAAGAACTCCTGCGCAAGCGTTTCGTTATATGCGTGAGGGCTTAATTCCACCGGAAAGAACTCGCCGTACTTGTACGTTCTTCCTTTCCGGTCGCGGTAGGGCATTTCGTCCATATGCTCACGGATTTTCCGTACGAGCGTTTCGTACTCTTCTTTGGAATATTCTTTGTTCAGGATGCAGTATCGGGCGCCACGCAAGCCGACACAGCCAAAAAGATTCTGTGCGTTGTGGCAATTCATCACATATTCTCCTTGTATCACCTGCGACCAGCATTCGTGCGCGAACTTCATGTCGGCACACTGCATTCCTACATTAATTGCTTCGTAGATACGTTCGGAGTGATTGCTCCATGGGCCGAAATCCATAACATCTTTCCCGTAAATAAGATTGTAGCAATAGCGCGCGTCTTCAATTTCCAAACAATTGAACGAGCGGAATATATTTTTTGACCGTTCAATCCAATTCCCGCTCACGTTTGAACTGTGATGCGTCACCAACGCGGGCACGATGCACTTTTTCTTGAGTTCATTGAACTTATTCCGAACCCCCTCCACCATCATGGAACTGCCGAGTTGATACTGCGCCACCTTCTTTTGATATTCTTCTTTGGAATATTGCAAATTGAATATGCAATAGCTCTTGCCGCGGAGATTGACGCATCCGAAACAACTCTGGCAATCTCTGCAGTTATAGAGAAACGCCGAATCGCGGCACGCGATGGACTCCTGCGCATACCGGATATTGTAGCACTGGAAACAATCTATACATTCGTAGCATCGCTCGGATTTTTGCGCAGAATAACAATCCATACATTCCTTTGATTCATTGAGCCATACGCCATAACGGCAATATTCGGCTATTGTGGTGCCGAAAATGAGATAACATCCTCTCATGTCCGTTACCCGATTCGTATATTCGCTGTCAATGCTGTTCCCCTGTTTTACCGTCCCCGGGCGCGGCACTGTGTTAAATAAATCTTGAAACTGCTCAAAAAACGGCCGGGAGAAATCATAGTCACGACCATAGTTTTTCGCATCCCACGTATCTCCCCACCAACATTCCCGGCAATACACGGGAAACTTTGTCCCTTGCGATAAGAAAAGAATCCGCTCCTGCCCGCACAGGTCGCACTTCCGCTTGTAAAGCGCCCGTTCATTGCGATAGACCATACGGCGAATCAACCGGCACTCCGGGCAAAACGTCGGCGGAGGCACCTTTACTTTTTCGTAGAAATTAAAGTCCTCCGGCTCAATCGTGAACGGGCTTTTACAATTCTGACAATTCTTTGTTTCGGCGTTCATTGCTGGATTCCCGCCTTCGCGGGAATGATATTTTATTTGCGTTATTTGCTATATTCGCATTGTTCGCGATTACTCTTATGCCACTTCCGCTTGATAACATTGTTCACAGTATACAATTTCGGGTTTTTCCGGCGCGTAGGGGGTTTGAAAATCGGTTTTGCAGGGACCGGCTCCGTGAGGGTGCGGCGCGGTATTCGCATACGCTCCGTTCGCGGACTTATCCCCCGCGCACTGGCACGCGCGGTGCCAAAGTTTGAGCGGGTTGCGCTGTGCCGCGCGCGCATAGTGCCGGCAATTGGAACAAAACCTGGGCAACGGAATGTTCATCCTCCTGTAAAATGCGAGTTCTTGCGGGACGATTTTAAACGCGGCGGTGCATTGCTCGGTACACGTCCCATTATGCGCGCAACCTATGATCTGCTCCAAAATTCCGTCGGTCACCCCGGATATGGTTTTTGGAACGTCTTCCGATCGCAAGGTAACTTTATAGTTTTTTTCTTCCGCATCTTTCCACCGGTATCCTTGCGCAAGCGCCTGTTCTTTCGTAAGCGGGAAATACTCCTGCGCAATCGTTTCGTTATAGGCGAAAGGAGAAAGCTCGGCAGGGAAAAACTCGCCGAATCCATGTATTCTCCCTCCTTGGTCGGCATAAGGCATCGTATTCATATGCGCTATGAGCTTCGGCACTAACGCTTCGTATTCTTCTTTCGTATACTGCTTGTTCAAAACGCAGTATTGCTTGCTGCGCAACCCGATACATCCGAAAAGATAAGAGGAATTATGGCAGTTGTACGAATAGTAAACGTCATGGGAGGAAAAAATGAATTTTGAAAAGAACACCCTGCTCCCCGGATAAATAGTGGATGCTTCGCAGGAATTTTCCGATTTCCGTCCGAAATGGTCGCAGTCGTAACAGTTCTTCACGTTGGAGTATGCCAGCCAGATGTACGCCGAATCTTCCGCGCCTCCGCCGACTTCAAAACAAAAACGGCAGTTCTTCGTTTCCTCAAGATTGTCGCCGATGGAATTCACGCTCTGGATCGCCTTGGTGAACCGGCGCGGATATTTCAGCGAGTGAAGTTTGAATTTCTTTTTGAGCTCTTCAATCGCATCATAATCGCTCAAGTTGAATTCTTTGAGTTTTTCAAGATATGCTTCTTTGGAATACTTGACGTTGAAAATCTGGTATGCGCCGTTTACGAGATTCACGCACCCGAAACAGTCGTGGCAATTTTTGCAGTTGAAAAGAAACGCGCTCTCGTAACACCCTTCGCAATATCTGCTCCACCGAAGGCGCGAGCATCCCGTGGAATCAACCGTTTCATAATTCAATTCGCTCTTTAATACCCAGTAGGTATCCATGCAATCTTTGCTGTTGAACACAAACGCGGAATAAAGGCAATCCTCGTTATAGTCGCCTCCGATGACGAGATAACAATTCTTGTTGTCTTCGGTGATGCTGCAATAATCGCTATTTACCGGATTGATGTTCAGAATCGCAATGTCCGGCACCTCGCGCCACAGCTCCCGTATCTGCGTGAATAGCGGTTTTGAAAAATCCGCTTTCTTGCCGTATACCATCGGGTCCCACGCGTCGCTCCACCACGCTTTGTGGTCGTAAATACGATCGGGTTTATCGGGAGAAAACACCGATATCATTTCCTCCGTATGCCCCGGCGCATCGCACACGCGCTTATAGAGCGCTCTCTCGTTCCTGTACGCCATTCTCCTCTGCAGGCGACACTCACGACAAAACGTCGGCGGAGGGACCTTCACCTTTTCATAAAACGCAAAATCGTCCGGTTCTATGGTGAACACCTGTTTACAATTTTGACAATTCTTCGTTTCTGAATTCATGGTGTTATGACATTCCGACATTCTCAAGAATGTTGGAATGTCATCAGAACACTTCGGCTTTGTAGCACTCTTCGCAGTATACTATCTCGGGGCGGTCGGGTGAATAGGGGGTTTCAAATTCGTTCGGACAGGGTGAGTCCTTATGCGTATGCGTTCCTGTATTCGCATATATGCCATTTTCCGACTTCAAGCCCGCGCATTGGCATGCGCGGCGGGAAAATTGCAGAGGGTTTCGTTTCGCCAGCCGTCCGTAGTACCGGCAGTTCGGGCAGAGGCGCGGCAAAGGAAGATTCATGCGCCGATAGAACTGCAGTTCGTGGGGAATAAGCCGGAAAGCAACCGTGCACTCGTGCGCGCACGAACCGTGATGCGCACAACCGATCGTTTCTCCCAGTAAGGCGTCATCGGCGGTTCCAATGGAATCGGGCAGGGCTTCGGGGGCTTTGGTGATGGCGTAGTTCTTCGTATCGGGAGCGTTCCAGCGAAATCCCTGCCGTTCCGCCGAATCTTTCGTTGTCGGATAGAATTCCTGCGCCACGGTTTCGTTATAGGCGAAGGGAGAAAGCTCGGCGGGAAAGAACTCGCCGTACTTGTATATAATTTGCTCTTTGCCATTCGCCCTTTGCGATACATACGGCATTTCATCCATGTGCGCGCGGATCTTCGGCACGAGCGTTTCATACTCTTCCTTAGAATATTGTTTGTTCAAAATACAGTATTGCTTGCTACGCAGTCCGACGCAGCCGAAGAGATGCGATGACGCGTGGCAGTTATCGCAGTATTGCAATTCTTTTGAATCACGGCAGAAGAGGGTGAAGAGGTAGTTATAGCCGATGGTGCTTGATGATTCATAACACAGTTCGGCACCGTCAAAATATACCGTGTCGTAACAGTCCTTGCCTTTCAGCCCTTCTTCTACGTAGGCGCAGTGTTCCGAGTTGAATATATCAAATCCATGCTTAACTGCGTTTGAATTGAGAATATTCTCGCCGCTCACTCCTTTTGAGCCGGTGAACAGGTTTGAGCGCCGCGGGAAGCGGAGCTTCATTTCTTCAAATTTTGCAATGGCCTCCACGTACTTTTTATAACTCCCACCAAGCTCTGCAAGGAATCGTTTGTACTCCTCCGGCGCGACGGGCTTGTTGAATGCGTGATATGAAGCATTGCGCAACCCCACGCAGAAAAGGCAGTTGGTCAGCCCGCGGCAGTCAAAGAGAAAGGCGCTTTCCACGCACGCCTCGCACCGCTCCGCGTATGCCGTATGGTAACAGGAATCGCAGTCAATGCACTCGTACGCGAACTCGGATTTTGCGCACCACAGGCCGTCAAAGACGTTCTTGCTGTCAACCGTGAGCGCAGTGTAGGCGCAGTCCTCGTTGCGATTGCCGTTTACGACAAGGTAGCAATTCTTATTGCCGTCGCAGAAGTTGCAGTAGTCGGAGTCAACCGCCTTGTTATTGACAAGCGGCGGACGGGGAACAACTTTCTGCAATTCACTGAATTGTTCCCAAAAGCTTCGCGAGAAATCATAGTCGCGGCCATAGCTCATGGGGTCCCACGCATCGCCCCACCAGAACTTCGTGTCGCAGACGGTGACGGGGTCATCGGGCGCATACATGGAAATAAGCGTCTCACTGTGCCCCAATGCCGCACATTTCCGATGGTAGAGATGCCGTTCATTGCGCCACAGACCCCGGCGTATCGAGCGGCAACGCGGGCAAAATGTCGGCGGGGGGACCTTTACCTTTTCGTAGAACGCAAAGTCATCGGGTTCTATCGTGAACTTCAGATGACAATTCTGACAATCTTTGATTCCTGTGTTCATGGTTTCAGTTTACCCGAAAGAAGATTTTTCTTCCAATGTTATGATGTACTAGTACATCATAACATGGCCCAACGGGGAAAACGGCTAAGACGCTGTGTTGGGCGTTTATTGTATTGATGTTCTGGATTCCCGTTTTCACGGGAATGACGCGAAGGGGCGAAAAGGGAGTAAGGGGAGAAATGGGAAAAGAAATCCCTTTCCTCGCCTCCGGCACTCCCTTTAGGAACCCTTCGGTAAGCTCAAGGTAAAAGGGAGAATGGGATTAAGGGGAGAAATGGGACACGAAAGCGGGTTCTAGATTCCCGCCTGCCCCTCGACTACGCTCGGGGTCTAACGACGCGGGAATGACACTCTATTGGCTATTGGCTAATTTCTATATCAACGGTTCCGGGCTTTTTTCGCCTTTCTCCTTCCCTTTCGGTGAACCTCCTCCCGCCTTCGGTAAACCTTCGGCGGGCAAGTCGGATGCCGCACCGGCAGAGGGTTCTTCTTCCCCCAGATTCTTGCTCCTGCCTTCAATGATGGATTTTTCCTGCGCGCTCCGCAAAATGGTTGATTCTTCTTCCATGATAAGCCGCTTTGCGGCGTCGGCGGGAATCGTGTATTTTTCGCGAGACAGCTCAATCGCTTCTTTCTTGAACGAGCGATGGTTCGGGGGAAGAATCTTCAGGGTTTCCGCCGAGAACGGATCGTAGCTCTCGCCGTCAATCGTCATCTTGATATAGAACTGCTGCATGCCGAGATTTATCATATCTTTCACTTCAAAAATCGGCGCCATCTCCGGCGAAAGCTTCACCGCATCGTCGCCCCCCACGCGAAAGATGATGATGCTTCCGACGTTCCCCAAGACGGCGGCCTGCACGCGCGGGAGAAGCTGGCCAACGTATTGGTGCGCGACCGTGAGGCAGAGCGCATATTTGCGCGCCTCGGACAAGATATTCTCAAAGGTCTCCGTCACCAGGTTTTGGAACTCGTCTACGTAGAGATAATAGTCGTGCCGTTCGCTTTCGGGCAATGATGCGCGCGCCATACCGGCCTGTTTGATCTTCGTGATGAACATTGACCCCAAAAAGCTTGAGTTCTCCTCGCCCAATCTGCCCTTGGAGAGATTGATGAACACGAGCTTTTTCTCCTCCATGAATTTTTCAAGGTCAATTTTGTTCTCCTTCTGCCCGAAAATATTCCGCAAGAGCGGGTCGGAAAGAAATTGCCCGAGTTTGTTCACGAGCGGGATAATGGCGTCCGTGTCAAACTTTTCCGACCAGTCCGCGAATTCAATCGCCCAGAAGCGCTTTACCATGTCGTCCTCAATGTACTCCACCACTTTCTGGCGGTAATTGCGGTCCGTAAGCATGGATATCATCCCGCGCATCGTGGCGTGCGGATAATCCAGAAGCGCGAGCACGGTGAAGCGGAATACGTGCTCCAGCCGGGGCGTCCAGTTCGCGCCGAATTGCTTTTCCAGCACTTCGATCAGTCCCTGCGCCAGCTGGTGCTTGAACGCGGGGTCCACGTTCGCAAGCGGATTGAAAGACGCGGGATGCGCCATATCCGTCGGGTCAATGATAACCACGTCACCCAGCCGGTCCTCCGGAATAAAATCCAGCATCGCCTCAATCACGTCGCCGTGCGGGTCAATGAAACAAAATCCGTACTTGTAGGCGACGTCCTGCCGCATCAGAAGTTCAAGCAGTTTTGATTTGCCCACGCCGCTCTTGCCGACGATATATAAGTGGCGCCTGCGGTCAAGGCGCTTCATCCCGAAAAGAAATTTCTTCTCTTCAAGCGAGGCGACGTAGTTCGTGCGCCCGATGAATGACGTGTCTTCGGGGTCCACCTGCCCGTAGATGGGAAGCTCCGGCGGAGGCGGGGCGTAACGGATAAGCTGGATTTTGTTTAGTCTGCTCATAATAGATAGTTAAAAATGTAAATATCAAAATGGAAAATGACAATGTAAAATCTTAAAATGAGCAATACGGGACATTTTACATTTTAAACTGTCACTTTGCACTTTGATTTTTCAACTTTACATTTATAGCACTTCCAGCTCCTTTAAAAACGCTTCGTAGCTTTCTATCGCTTTTTTGCCCTCGCCCACGGAAATGCCCGCGCCCGGGCGATGCACGATGTCGTTCCTGACGCGATGGGCGTCCCAAAGCCGGTTCAGCGACTTCATGTCTTCCGGCGTGAAGCTCATCAGCCGGTCGGCAAGGTGCTCGCCCGGAAACCCGTAATCCTTGAGCACCGCATCCACAAGCGCGTCCGCCTCAATGATGGCAAGGCGCATGGAGTCCGAGGTCGGCACTCCCATATACTTTTTCGTAAGTTTCTGCCACCGGTCTTTGAAATATGCGCTTCTCAAATTCTTCTGGGCGTATGCTTTCCTTTTGCCCATAACGAACGGGGGGCGATAACGGAGCAGTTTCAGAAAGGCGTAGCAGAAACCAATAAGGAGTAAGATATCAAGAATGAAAAAGAACGCCGTTGCGAACGAAGCAAAGATTCCCATCTGCCTGAACCAACGCGTGTCCGGAGAAAGCCAGACGGCGCCAAGGGCAGCGAGCGCGCCAAGCGCGCCGACCCATTTGAGAAAGGTTGCGATCTTGTGGATGAAAGAAACGTATCCCGGTATGTGATGCATGATAATGGAAAGCGATATGAAGATTATTGATATCGTTCTATTTCTTCTTCTTCGCCGAATATGGCAAGCCCCGCGGGAGGCCCCGCTTTCTTGGAATCCATGCGCTTGATGTGCGGACCCGTGAGTACCATCTTCGTCGGCGGATGAAAGATCGTCGCGACGCACTGGGTCGTCATAAAATACGTTTTTGACCAGAAGTTCCAGTTCATAAAGAACGACGTCATCAATTTTCCCATAACTGTCTCGGGGGGCATCTTGCGCCCGCGATAGTTATACAGCATGCGGGACTTGCGGTATTCCTTGCGGAGCTTCGGTAAAATAAACGGGAAGTCCCACAGCTTCACGCGGGTCGCCATTTTGTCGTTGCGTACAAATTGATTCAGGTCAACGGCGGAATACTGATTGAACGCGCCCGTAAGCCCTCTCCTCGGGAACGTGTCGTCAAACAAGGGCTCCGGCGAAAAGTAGACGAACCGGATAAGGGTCTCAAACGCCGATTTGGAAAGATTCTGCTCAACCGCTTTAAGCACATCGGTTTCTCCGGGAGAACGCATGAACGATTTGAAAAATCTGTTCCCCAGTTCGTCCTTGTGCCCTTCCGCGGCAAGCGAAGGCATCGGCCCTCCGGGAAAATCAAGCGATGACGTGAGTGAGGAGTGGGCTTTCTCTCCTTCTTTTTTGCTTAATTCTTTCACAAGCCCCTCGTATACATGCGCCCATTCGGGACCGACGGGCGCGATCAATATCTGAAGCGCGACAATTTCCTCTTTGTGGGCTTTCGCCATAAGCTCAATAAGCGCGGAAACGGGGTCGTATTGCTTGTCTTCGTCGGGCGACTCAAAATCAAGATATGTCCGGGTCGGGTACGCTCCTTCTTTCCGCAAGTAGAGTTCCGCACCCCACAAGTCATACCCCTGCGCATGCATTTCCGCCACGTTTTTCGGCATCCGGTTCACGTAGTCCTCAACTTCCACAAGTTCAATGTCGGGATAAAATGCGAAAAACGCCGCCTGCACCAGCTTGTTGCATTCGGGTTTCGCCACGCGGATGTAAAGATGCACCTCCCCTCCCATGCTGGCAATCTCAAGGGAATGCCAGCGCGTGACCTCTCCGTCAATCCACCATTCTTCAAGGTCCCCCGGCGCGTTCTTGAGTTGATGAATCGCGGAAAGCACCTGTTCCATACCGCGCGGACTTACGTTGATCTCGCGCGGAATGATTATTTCAAAAAGCGTGCACTTGAATTCATTGATTTCTTCGTGATGAATATATACTTCTTCGCGCCAAGCCCGCCATGTGGAACGAAAAAGCGGCCATACGAGCAGGTACGCCCAAAACCACCACGTGCGCTGAAGCACGAACCCTATGCCATCCCATATCGCCCCGAAATCAAATGACATCGCCTTTTAGTATAGCTCAAAAAGTAATCGCGAACAATGCGAATATAGCAAATATCGCGAATTGGGTTTATTCGCGTTATTTTGAGAGCATTCGCGATATTCGCGATTACTCCTACGCCTCGCGCACCTGGTACGAACCGTCGCCAAGGCGGGTAAACAATATCTTATTCTGGAGATTCACGAGCACCGTGTTTTCCTTGAAGAAACGCTCCTTCTGCACCGCCATGATGATCTGGCGGGGCGACATCGGACCGTCTTTCTTCAATATCCTTTGAATGACCTCTTTCGCCGTACCGGGCTGGTAGCCGTGCTCCGCAAGCGCATAGAGTCCCCTGCCCACAAGCACGAAGCGGGCGTCTTTGATGAGTTCGTTATGCACCGTCGGCGCCGACGCCTTGCGCGCATTGAACCCCACTTCGTTGATCGTCCGCGCAAGCGCGCGGAAGTGAAGCGGTTTCCCTTGCTTCTTCAAGACCAGATACACCCGGTCGCGGATGGTCTTCGGACGGATCTCCGGCCATGCGGCAAGCCCCTTGTCGCCGTAGGGATTCACGTGAAGCTCTTTTGAAATGCCGAGGATGCTTTCCGCGTGCGCGGTCGGAAGCCCCTTGCGCGCAATAAATTCCTGCAGATGCTCATGATATTTTCCCGAAAGCGCGTGCGCCCTCTTTGCTTTGAGCGTCTGCACCCATTCCTTGATGAAGGCCTGCGCATGCGCAAGCGATTTCTTATCAAGATAATAGAACGGGCGGAACAGCTTGTCGTCGGGGAAGAATGAAAATGCTTTTGACGCGTCAATCACGACCGCGAGATGGTTTTCGGTTGTTCCGGGAACTACGGACTTCGCATATGCGACAAGCGCGCCCTGCTCCGCAACGCCCCCCGCGTCCTTGAGGAACTTCTTGACCTGCTCCAGCGCGCGCATGAGCTCGGCGTGCGCGGCAATGTTCTTCTTCGCTACTTTAAGCGCCCCCACTTCTATCTGGCGGATGCGCTCGCGGGTTACGTGGTAGCGCTCTCCGAGCGCCGCAAGGGTCTGGGGTTTTCCTCCTTTTTCAAGCCCGTAGCGCCCAAAAAGCACCTCTTTCTCCCGGGGCGTAAGGCCTTGCGTAACGGAATTTATGATTATGGAGGCGCTCGTCATATCAGTGTATAGAGCCATTATAAAGCATACTTGACAGGGAGTCAAGGGGGTACCCCTGACACTATGACAATAACGATAACAATGACAGAGAAACCCCGCTCTTCACTGCAATGAATGCATCTTTTGTCATCGTCATAGTCACTGTCATCGTGCTACCGCCCTGCGGGCGGTGGCCGCGTGCCATGCGTGCAAGAGCGGGCTTGCCACGAAGATGGAGGAATAGATGCCGGTCGTCACGCCAACCAAAAGCGTGAGCACGAAGTAGGAAAGCGTCGCGGGGCCCGTGAAGTAGAGCGCAAGGAGCACCAGGATAAGCGTAAGCGAGGTGTTTATGGAACGCGCGAGCGTCTGGTTCACGCTCTCGTTGATCACCTTGCCGAACTCGCTCTTTCCGCGGTCAAGAAGCAGGTTCTCGCGGATGCGGTCAAACACCACGATGGTGTCGTGCACGGAGAACCCCATAACGACGAGAAGCGCCACGATAAAGTTCCCGTCAATCTCCACTTTCCCGTAATGCCCGAGCACCGCCAGAAGTCCCGCGGGAATCGCCACGTCGTGGAAGAGCGAGGCGAGGGTGACCCATCCATATTTCCATGAACTTACGGGGCGGTACACTTTGCGGAACGCAAACGCGACATAGAGCGAGATGCCGATGAGCACCAGCGCCAGCGCGATAAGCGACCTCTGCCGGAGCTCCGCGCCCACCGAGGGTCCGATGGACTGGAAGCTCAACTCTTCAAACCCGGCGAGTTTCGCCTTCAAGAGCGAGTTGTAGTTCTGGTGTTCCTGCTCGCTCGCGTGCGGGATGCGCGCCAGGAAATTCTTGTTCCCCGCGTCGTAGTTCACGCGCGCGTCGGAAAGCCCGAGGTCGGCTCTGAACATCTGCTCAACTCCGTGGATATCCGAGGCGCCCGCGTCCGCCTTGAAGGTGAGGATCGCTCCGCCCTTGAAGTCAATCCCTTCGCGAAAGCCGAATACGAGCATCGCGACCACCGAAAGGCCGACGAGGATGCCGGAGATGGTCAAGTATGTTTTCTTTTGTCCAACGATGT
>MHLB01000055.1:0-6026 GCA_001818895.1 Candidatus Liptonbacteria bacterium RIFCSPLOWO2_01_FULL_53_13 | reverse complement strand
TTTCTTTTGTCCAACGATGTTAAGCATGGGATGGTTAATGTCTAATTTCTAATTACTAATGTCTAATGGATATGTGAGCGTTAATGTTCCGTTTGGTCATTCAGGCCTTGGTCATTGATTAGAAATTAGGAATTAGAAATTGGTCATTTACTTTGACTTTCTTTCTTCGACGAGAATACCTCAAGAAACAGCCTTGTGGTGGTTATCGCGCTGAATAAGCTTACGAGGACGCCGAGGAGCAGTGTGAGCGCGAACCCTTTGACGAACGATGAGGTGAAGAAATAGAGAATGACCGCGGTGATGATGGTGGACGTGTTGGAGTCGCGGATGGAAGGCCACGCACGGTTGAACCCTTCGTGCACCGCTCCCATCTTGTGGATTCCCTTTTTCGCTTCTTCTTTCACGCGCTCAAAAATAAGGATGTTCGCGTCAACCGCCATGCCGATGGTGATGATAAAGCCGGCGAGCCCCGCGAGCGTAAGCGTGATGGGAATGATCTTAAAGACCGCAAGCGTGAACAAGACGTAGATAATAAGCGCGAGCGCGGCATACACGCCGAACACTCCATAATAGAGTATCATAAAGAGCATCACGAGCGCCGTGCCTATCGTGCCGGCGACCATCGCCTTCTGGAGAGAATTGGAGCCCAAACTCGGGTCTATCGTAAGCTGGTCTACAAGCGTGATAGGCGCGGGCAACGCTCCCGCGTTAAACCGCTCCACGAGAGCCCGCGCGGTTTGAATGGTGAACCTGCCGGTGATGACCGCCTTGCCTCCGGAAATTTTCTGCTGAACGGTTGGCTCTTCTATAAGAATGTTGTCAAGAAACACCCCGATGGGCTTTCCCACGTTCTCTTCCGTCATCCGTTCAAAAATGCCCGCGCCCTCGTCGGTGAATTCAAGCGACACCTGCGGCGCCTGCGTCGTGGGGTCAAAGCTCAACTGCGCGCTCTTAATGTAACGACCGGTAAGGTTGGTCTGCCCATAGGACGTGCTTGAGCCGTTCTGCTCCACGGTGCGGAAGTCCAGAAGCGGGGTCTCGCCGATCTGCTTGATGGCTTCCCCGATGTCCTTTACGCCCGCAAGCTCCACCACGAGCTGGTCCTGCGTGCCGGACTTCGCCACGAACACCTGCGGTTCTGACACGCCGTACAAATTGACGCGGCGCTCCACCACGTCGCGGATGCCGTTCAAGACCGATGTCCGGTCGTTCTCGGGCACCTGCGAAAGGTCCACGTTATAGACCAGGTGGCTCCCGCCCACGAGGTCAAGCCCCAGCCGCCACGGGCGCCAGTCGCCGATGGGAGACTTCGGATAGATAAAAAAACCCGCGATAACCGCGAAGATGATAATGAAGGTGAGAAGAAGACCGGAGTAGCGTTGCATGAGTTACGAAATTACGAATTGAGTACGAATATACGAATGGTTATTTCCCGAGCTTGCCCGCCCGACCGAATACGGTCATTCGGGCAGGTCGAGGGACAGACGGGAACCCATTTGAGGAAGCGAAACTACGATAACATAAAATTATGGGCGAGTGCAAGGAGTAAAGTCAGCTTTTGTAAAAAGCTATGGCGCGATTAAGGATGTGGCGTTTTTCCAGTGATTTTTTCCAACGGCTATTGGCGCGAGTACCATTTACTGTCAAGCCCCGGGCAAAACCGATATGCTTCCTAAAACGAAGGAGGTTGCTTTGTCCGCTGATTACGACCGCATGAGTATGCATGTCAATATCCGAACTGATACCGAAGTTGCCGAGAAGAGTTTTTACGAGATGCAAAATCCGGTGATCATACTGGACACCGGTTACTCTCCGCACCCGCGAGGATGAATTAAAGTAAACAGAACCCTCGTCATTGAAAAATGCTTTGAGAAACTCTTTCTGGAAATCTGGCTTGAGGCAGGGCATATCGGCAATAAGTTGTCGCTCTCGTTCTTGCCAAAAGCGCTCCATCTCAACATTATGGAATGCCGCCCGATAAACTCCTTCCTTGCTAAAGTACCTGCGAGGAGTGAAATTGCATACGCGGGACATGTCACGGCAGAATTTTTCTACAAGCGCCGAGCTCCTATTCTGATATGCAACTCCCTTTCTTGTCACGCTTCCATCAAACAAAATATGGCTGACTAAACGAACTGACCACGCTTGCCACCCTTGAAAACGGTTCAATGATCTATGCAATCTGCTCACGCCTAATTTTGGTCCATGTCCGCGAATTTTTTGCGACTGAATCGTTTTTAACTTTTCCCTAAGAAACGGGCTGACACTTACTGAGCGTACATGAAAATAAACCGAAGATTTCGGCCTGCCGGTCGCTTTAACAATTTCGCCTAGCGTTAACCCTTCCTTGCGAAGCTTTTTACATCGCAATGCGAAAGTATTTTCCATCGGTGCCCCCACCAGGCATCGAACCTGGAACCTCTTCCTTAAAAGGGAATTGCTCTACCAATTGAGCTATGGGGGCAAGCGTTTCGGTTTGGGAACCGAAACACGACGAAAGAACCTGATTGATTCTACTCTTTCTCAAAAAAAATTTCAATCATTATCAGAACCATGAAAAAACTCTTGTTACGCTTGCTTGTTGAACCTAGTTTCCGCGAAATTGACATATTTATTTGTATATGCTATAATGTCCGGTAGATCATTGTAACTCGTCCATATTTTCTCAAGAGCAAAGAGTAGGTCTGTTTACTGATAGATAACAGATGGCCTTTTCTTTGCTCTTGGGAAACGGCCCAAGTAGCCCAACAAGACCCGAAAAACAATCGGGTCCCGGCCCCAAGGAGGGGATAATGGAACGCTACGAAGAAGTTCGCCTGCACGACGGTGAGGACGCGGACGTCGTCTTCGTCCACGAGATCGTGGAGGAAGGAACGGGACGGTTCCTCAAGGTCGTGGACTCGCGCTCCGGCGGGGCGTGGCTCCCGAAGAGGTCGGTGGTGCTCGCTCTGGTTGATCACATCAACCGGCGCACCACATACCTCAACGGAGCTTCCCCCGAGTACCCATACGGGAAGTCTCTGTATCGGTACGACCTCAACGCCGGGAACGGGTTGCACCACTCCCCCATCGCCAATGTGGGCGCGTACATCGCCCTGTTGATCGCCGGCGGGGACGCGGAGTAGACGAGTCAAGGGAGAGCTCTGCGCAACGCATCGCGCATCTCTCCCGCTCTTACCTGAACTCGGTACTGAAAGTAGTGATTTCAGATTGAGAGCAATCTTAAAAAGAACCCCGCAACGGGGTTCTTCCTTGTCGCCTATCCAAGTTCCTCCAGCAACTTCGCCTCCTTCGCGCCCAGTTTTTTCGGCGCCTTAATCGTAAAGTCAATGAGCATATCTCCCCTGCCGTAGCTTCCCATTTTGGGCATGCCTTCGCCTTTCACGCGCAGATATTCTTCCAGGTTGAACCCCTCGGGAATCTCCACGCTAAGTTTTTTGCCGTCGAGCGTGGGCGCCTCAACGCGCTTGCCGAGCAGAAGGTCTATCGCGCGCAATTCTTTTCTCACGATTACGTCATTCCCCTGCCGCGTGAAAATTGCGCTCGGAGAGACGCGCACGTGGATATACAAGTCCCCCGCGCCGGTGCCTTTTTCGCCCGCCTCGCCCATACCGGCAACTTTGATGACCTGCCCGTGCTCAATGCCCGCCAAAAATTGCACTTCCACCTTCCGTTCTCCCGACACGCGCCCGCTTCCTTTGCACGACGCGCACACTTTGTTCGGAATCGCCCCTTGCCCGTGGCACGCGGTGCACGGCTTCACCTGCGAGAAACTTCCGAAAAACGTTCTTCGCTCTTCGCGAATTTCCCCCGTACCGTTGCACGTCCCGCACGATTTTGAACCGGCGGACGGGTCTCCGCCCAGTCCTTTGCACGAAGCGCACGCCGTAAGCGTCCGAAACCGGAGCTCTTTTTTGGTTCCCCGGAACGATTCTTCAAAGGTGACTTTTTCTTCAATTTCAATATCGGACCCGCGGCGATAGGTCGGGCGCTTCGCCCGCATGCCCATGCCTTCAAAAATATTTTCAAACATATCCCCGAGGTCGCCGAAGTCCACCGCCTCGCCGAACCCGTCGCCGTAGGAAAATCCGCCCCAGTCCTCTGGTCCGCCTCCGGCGGAGAAGCCACCCGGCCAACCACCGTGCCCTGCGTGTCCTCCGGGACCGAACGGCTCCGCATTCCCAAACCGGTCATAATTCACCCGCTTTTGCTTATCGGAGAGCACCTGGTACGCCTCATTGATTTCCTTGAATTTCGCCTCATCTCCGCCCGCCTTGTCGGGGTGGTGCTGGTGCGCCAGGCGCCGGTACGCCTTTTTTATCTCCTCCTCCGAGGCGGTTTTCGTAACCCCTAAAATTTTATAGTAATCCTTATTCATGGGAAATTTCTAATGACTAATTGACCTAATTTCTAAGATAATTTATGGCTGATAGCATTGAAAATAAGGTTTAATTCCGTTGCTTCCTGCCAAAGTATCCCCGCTTCATCTTTGAATGTCGGCTCGGCGGTAACGATCATTCGCAGCCAGTGTTTTGTTTCCCGGGCCTCTTTTTTGCAAATTCCGATTTTATGTTTGAAGTCCTTTTTCGATTCTGCATCATCTGCCTCGCAGTAATTCGCTCCCACTGAAGTGCCGGATTTTATAAGTTGGCTTAAGATTGGCGCCGTAATGATATTCCTTGGAACTTTCTTTGCAAATATTATCACATTCTCTCCAAATTTTCTTGTTCGCTCTTCAAGGTCATACACCCGCTGCGTGTGATTGGGTCCCGTATTCTGCATTCTTTTAGGTCAATTAGATCAATTAGGAATTAGAAATTACATCACGAGTACTCAATCACTTCCTTCAGCTGGCTTTCTCCCGAAACGTGGATGATGCGCATCGCGAAAAGCGTCTGGTAGAACAGGAATGCGAGCGCCGAGAGCGGGATATAGAGTATCATACTGACGCCGCGGATGACAAAGAACATAAGCACTCCGAGCCCGATAAGAAACGCTTTTCCTGTTTTCTCATACCAATCGCGGAGCGTGTTCGCCACGAACCGATAGGCAATATCATTGATTTTTTCATCCGGCTTTACCTCAAGGGGAATTCTTGCGGTGAGATTTTTGAGCACCTCTTCCGCCGCGAGGGAAATCTCCCGCGCGCGCACGGCGGGGTCAAGCGCGGCGAACATCGGCTTGTCCATAAGCTCTTTTTCCGCAATCCCTTTCGCCGCAATCATGAGCGAACTGTCCGGCTCGATATTCGGATATGTTTTTTTCACCACGCTCATGCTCCAGCTGAATATCTCGTCAAAATAGGATTGGGAAACAAATTCCTTTTTTTGCTCCCATTGCGGAACGTAGAGCAGAATGGCGAAGACGATTCCCGCCGTGAGCGTTCTTCCGAGCATCGGCTTCACAACGCGGAAAAATTTGATTTTCATCCCGTTTTCAAGCTCCTGCCTGCTCTCGCGTTCTCCCCATGCAATCACGGCGAACACGACTACCAAAGAAGGAATCAGGTAGGAAAGCGTAACGCCGGGGAAAAAAAGGAAGGGTGCCCCGAGCGCGAGCGCTTCAAGAACAATCACAACCATTCTCCGGTCAAACGCTTTCGCCACGAAAAACGGGCCAATGGAAACGATGGCGAAAAGCGAGCCCCACGCGACGGGCATGATGAGCAAAGCGCTCCCCAGAAGATAGTTCCGGTAGAAGAACGCGCACACGAACGCGAGCGCGACCGCCATTACTTCAAGCACGATGAGCGCGTAGAACGCGCGCGGGCGCACGGAGCGCTCGGGCGAGGTCTGCTCAAGAAGATTTTGGTTCGGGGTCCGGAGTTGGTTCGGGTTGAGCCGGGTTATTGCCATCCGTTTTATTATACATCGCCTGGCCGATTTTTTGTATCTCTGCGGAGAGCGCCTCCGTCGCGGCCTTGATGGCGGAGATGTCCGTCCCGCCCGTCGCCTGTTTCAACGCCTCAATTTTTTCGGCGACCGGTTTTTTGACTTCGTCTCCGATCTTATCCCCCGCGTCCTTGA
>MHLB01000054.1:4402-6272 GCA_001818895.1 Candidatus Liptonbacteria bacterium RIFCSPLOWO2_01_FULL_53_13 | reverse complement strand
GCGGTAATATAAAATTCGTCCATGGGCTCAAGATGCCCGATGGTGGTAAAGACCGTTGCATAGTCGCCGCGATACCACGTTGCGCGCGAGCTGTGCCCTAAAAGAATCATGCGCCCCTGTTCACCGAGGTTTCCCGAGCCGGGATAAAGTCCCACGCCCTCTTCCAAACTTCCCAAAATCGCCTGCTTTGAATCGTCCCGCGGAATGGCAATCGGCGCGATTACGGAAAGCTTGGGAATGATAAGCTGGGCCTGGCCGTTCGGCAGCGAAGAGGCCGCCGCCTCTGCGGTTTTCAAAATATCGCCGTTTCTCAAGTCATTGCTGGCGAACGGGGAATTAAGAAAAAGCGCGTAGCGCAAATCGCGCCAAAATGCGCCGCCATTCAGGAGGATATAATAAAAAAGCGACGCGACAAAAAACGTGATGAGGAATATGGCGAGATGCTTGGTGATATGAATGCGGTGCATAGAATAATTGAAAATATAAAAATCAAAGTGCAAAATGACAATGCAAAATGTTAAAGTGTTGCGGCGGTTATTTTAGGACTTTACACTGTCATTTTCAATTTTGATATTTAAACTTTAGACCGTCGCCGCGGCGACGGAGGTGATTTGTGCGCCATCCCACGGATGGATGCCGAAGGTTGCCGCATAGCCCAAGAGCAGGAAGATAAGCGCCGCGCGGACGCCCACGCCGAAGGGAATATCATGCGTGCGCGTGAAGAGCATTGCGGTAGCGACGAGAAGCGAACAGAGCGCAAGAAACGCGAGTACTTTAAGCCCGAAAGATGCGGGTATCTGGCCTTTTGCGTATGCAAAGCCGTTTAACAGGCGCGCGAAAAGCCCTGAAGGCGCGGTTGCTTGCAGATTCTCTTTCGGAGTTTCCGACCCGAGTACGTCCCCTTTAAGAGGCTGAGCAGTAGCGGTCGTGGGGGGAGTCATGGCCGGAGTTGGTAGAGGGGCGGTGGGGGCTGGCTTCGGAGACACAGCCGCAGGCTTGGCGCGCGTCGCAGTTTTTGCAGGCTTGTCCGCCGTAGCTTTAGCGGAGGAGGGCCCGGTCGCCGCAGAGGCAACTTTCGGCTTCCCGAAATATTCGGCGATAAGAATCGTCGGCTTGCCGTTCAATATCCCTTGCTTCACCGAGACGCCGACCTCGGAATAAAGCGGGCTCAAAATGTTCGCGCGGTGCGTGGGGGACTCCATGAACGCCGCGTGAGCGTCTTCCGCGGTCAGGAAATCGGACGCGAGATTTTCTCCCGCCGCGCGGTACGCGTACCCGTCTTCTTTCAAAAACGTCCACGGAGTTTTTCCCGTAGGCGAAATATGCGCGAAGTATTGCCCCGCAAACATATCTTCATTCTTTTTCTCTGCGGTGAGCGCAAGCACGGAGTTCAATGAGAGCGGTTCAAGGCCTGCGGCGGTCCGCGCGCCGTTTATGAGGCGGACGACGCTTGTTGCATCAAACTTAAAGGGCTCTGCAAGCGAGGCAAGCTGGGAAATGTTGAAATACGAAGGAGAAAGCAGAAGCAAAAGCGCAAAGAAAAAATAGAGCGCGGAGCCCGCCTCATGAAGTGCATAGGGAAGCATCCCGTTCCGTTCGGACGGGACGAAGACGTCAGCGATGCGATAGATGAAGCGGCGCATGGGTTTAGTATATCAGAAAAGAGATGTCCTGTGCCCTTTTTATGATTATCGCCCATCTTACGAGCGTGAGATGGGCGATAATTCGTTTTCTTCAGGGGATTCGCCCACTCGGGGCTCTCTTAAGTTACCTCCGGCGTCCGCGGGGAGGCTCCAAGCCGTTGCGCTTGAACACGTTTTTGAGGATTTCCTCGATCTTGCGCGGTTTTTCCGGCTTCACATTCGGGGCA
>MHLB01000054.1:0-4285 GCA_001818895.1 Candidatus Liptonbacteria bacterium RIFCSPLOWO2_01_FULL_53_13 | reverse complement strand
CCGAAGTGGAAGAGAAGCGTAGTAAGGAATCCGAAGACGATCGCCCAAAGGAGCGAGTCGCCCGCGCCCGTCACGATGGATGCGACGCCCAAGACCGTTCCGCGGTTCTGCACATAGATCGTTGCGGTGCCGTACGTATTGCCGGCGCCCACGCCGGACGAATTCGCCTGGTTCGTGATCGTAGTGCCCGGAGTCACATTCGCAAAGAGCACCGCGCGGAAGCGTATCGTGCGCTCCTCCGCGGGATTCATGGAATAGAGCGTGATGCCGGTGGTCGTAATGCCGTCCGCCGCCGTGACGCCGTTCACCGAAGTTGACCCCTGCACATAGTAAAGCGTGGAGGGGAGCGGGTCTTGCACCGTGATGGTGCGCGTCGCACTGTCGGTGTTGCGCACGCGGATTTCAAACTCCACCACGTCCAGCGACTGCGCATCAATGGAGCTCACGTATGTGGTCTGATTGAGCGTGCGGTTCAAAACATTTTTCGTGATTTGGGAATACGTGCCGGAAGTTCCGCCCACATACACCGTTTCGGGGTCGTTTGCGGACCCGTAGCTGTTGGAACAGGTGATGCTGTAGGTGGTTGTGCCCTGCGGATAGATGGTTTCGCTTCCGGAAACCGCTTTGGTGCCGGACCAGTTTCCACCGGAGGCGTAGCATGAAGTGGCGTTATACGCGGTCCAGTTAAGCACCGTCGCCTGCCCCTGCGTCACCGACGCGGGATTCGCGTAAAGATTTACCGTAGGAAGCTGTTGGTACTGGTTATTGTTAACCCATACCGTGGCGATTGCCTGCGCCTGTCCGCCGTTCGTTCCGGTGCAGGTAATGGTGTAAGAAGTGGTTTGCGAAGGGGAAACCGCTTCGTTGCCCGAAGTCCACTTTGTGCCGTACCAGTTGCCTCCCGACGCGTAACAATTGTTCGCATTCGTGGAGCTCCACGTGAGCGTGGAACTTTGTCCCTGGTTGACGGTCTGCGGATTCGCGTAGAGCGTGACGGTTACCGTAGGGTTGGAAATTTGATTCACATATACGGTGGTCTGCGCTTGCGCAGTTTGCCCCGTGGAGTTCGTGCAGGTGATGCCGTAGGTCGTAGTCCCGCCGGGCTGAACCGGCTCGTTACTGGAAAGCGCCTTGGTGCCGGACCAGCTGCCGCTTGAGGCGTAGCAAGAAGTCGCGTTCGCCGAAGTCCAATAGAGCGTGGAGCTTTGTCCCTGGTTAATGGATTGAGGCGTCGCATAAATAGTGACCGTCGGTTGCTGGGAGATCTGTTGCACCGTCACGGTCGTCTGTGCGGGCGCGCTTGTCTGCCCCGTTGCGTTTGAACAGATGATGGTGTAAGTGGTCGTCACTTGCGGGACTACGATTTCGTTTTGATTCGCTCCGATGGCCTTCGTGCCCGACCATCCGCCGGAAGCAAGACAAGTGGTCGCGTTCGCGGAAGTCCAATAGAGCGTGGAGGTTTGCCCCTGATTGATGACCGAAGGAGTCGCCGTAATGGTAACCGTCGGAAGTTGGGAAACCTGTTGCACCGTCACGGTCGTCTGTGCGGGCGCGCTTGTCTGCCCCGTTGCGTTTGAACAGATGATGGTGTAAGTGGTCGTCACTTGCGGAGTCACCACTTCGTTTTGGTTGGTCCCTATGGCTTTCGTGCCGGACCATCCGCCGGAGGCGGTACAGGTCGTCGCGTTCTGTGAGGTCCAGTAAAGCGTGGACGTTTGCCCTTGGTTTACCACCGAAGGCGTTGCGTAGATAGTGACCGTCGGCGATTGCACGGCTTGGGGAACAACCATAACGGAATCGCTTGCCGATTGTCCCGCGCTGTTCGTGCAATAGATGTTATAGGTCATCGGGCCCGTGACGGCGCCCGTGGAAACTCCCGTGCTGTTTGAGGGCTGGGTGTATCCGCCGGGAGTCACGAGACAAGAAACCGCGTTTGCAGAAGTCCATGTAATGGTTGCGGGAGCGTTATATACCACAGAGACGATACCGTCCGCGCCGTTCGCCTTGATGTCCACGGAGGGAGCAACGGGAGCAACAGCGTTCGTACACGTTACTTGCACCTCGTTAGAGGGCACCGACGGAGCATACTTCACTCGATACGTATAGGTTGTACCGGAGAGCACATTGGAGTCGATAAACGTGCGTAATGCGAGAGAAGCGTCCTGTAAAATGAATCCCCAAAAACGATTCGGATCATTTGGGTCAACATCTCCTTTTTCGATGGAGTTTGAATTCGCGTTAACCCCGCTCGTCCAGTTAAGTTGAACACGGAGCGGATTATTAAGACATTGATAACTTAACGTACCCGGCTGAATGGTCGGAGGAGGTGTCACTGGAGGAGGAGTTACGGGCGGAGGCGTGACAGGCGGAGGCGTGACGGGAGGAGGCGTGACGGGAGGAGGCGTAGATGCCTGGCACCATCCCTTACTCAAGACCTCGGCGTAACTGATGAGCGTGTCCGCGTCATAATAAGGAGGCACGCGCGTCCCGCCAATGAACAAGTCAAGCTGGGCATTGCACTCGGGAAGCGCCACGCTCAAATTCGCCCGTCCGACTGACTGTCCGGGAGCGAGATAACGGGATGTCTCCGCAAATAAGGTTTGCGTTTCAATCCTGCTCTCAAACATCTTATACGAAGCAAGCCCGACCGTGTAGCCGGTTGAACAGTTATTTTCAACCCACGCGGTGCCATCTCCATAGACGTAACCGGTGAGGCACGTCCCGACATCGCCCGCGTGAGCCGCAGATGCTATGCCGAAAACGCCGAAAAGACCGAGCGCGAAAACCGTCAAGATGATTTTTGTAGATATGTTTTTCATAGGTTTTGTATACTCTATCATAGAAAGGGGGATTAGTCAATACAGACGCCCCTCTTATGATGTTGCCCCATTATACTCTATCTCTATCTAGAAGTCAAGGGGTGGGTATTGACTTACTTTTTACACTATGCTATAATATGCCCATGATGAAATACATAACAGTTCGCTCGGCCGGAGCTATTATTCGCGTTATTTTGCCGAAATTCGCGTTATTCGCGATTACTCTGATGCTCACGCCGCATGCGTATGCCGCGTCTTTGCCTATCGTAATCACCAATAACGTGACGAACATCGCGCAGAGTTCGGCGACTCTTTGGGCAATCGTTGACGCGAATGGCGCCCCCGCTTCCTTCTGGTTTGAGTACGGCACGAGCTATGCGCTCGGGCAGCGCACCGATGCGCAGTTCTCGCCGAACACAAATAGAGCGGGCATGTCCGCGGACGTGGGCGGCCTTTCCGCAAACACGACTTATTATTACCGCATCTCCGCGCAGAACCAGTTCGGCATCGCGAACGGAGACGTGGAAAAGTTCACGACCGCGTGGCGCTCAGGCACACAGCCCATAGCAAGCGCCGGGACGCAGGGCGGAGCAAGCTCGTATTTCGGCATGCCGGGAAGCCAGACAGCAGAACAGCAAGCCGCCGCGCGCGCGAAAACCGCAAACGTGGCGCAGAGCGCGAAATCTTCCGCGACCCGCGCCGGTACGGCAGTGACCTCTGCGGCGAAGAACACGGTGGCGAAAGTGTCTGACGCGGTGACGGCAGGAACGGCAACTTCAACCGGCACGAGCACGGCGCCGAGCGCGGTTGCCTCATCGGACAACAAAGGTTCGTTTCTTGCGAATACGTGGAAAACCATCGCGAATATCCCCGGATATGTGTGGTTCTTCACCGTATTGCTCATCGTCATTCTCATCGTAACCTACTCTTTTTTCCGTATGTTGCGCGGGCGGGCAAGCGGGGAGGACGACCATAATGGACATGACGATCATGCTATCCGTGAAGTGGTCCACGAAAGCCACGAGGGAGGATAAGAATAGCCAATAGTGAATAGTGAGTAGTGAGTAGAAGACTTCTCTGCGGAGGGGTTTTCTTATTGAGCGATTTCCTGTATAAAAGAGATGTTACGATCGGGCCGTTAGCCCCGACGCGCCTATGGCGGTCGGGGTCCCGACCGAAGCGTCGGGACTCAATCACATCAAGGTTAATAGAAAAGGGCCGTTAGCTCAATTGGTAGAGCGCGTCATTTGCAATGACGAGGCAACCGGTTCGAATCCGGTACGGTCCACGAGCATGAACAAACCTAAGGCAATATTTTGTTGGAGCGGAGGAAAAGATTCTTCTTATTGCTTATACAAAGTTTTAACGGAAAAATTGTTTGAGGTAAAATATCTGCTCACCACCGTGAACGATAAGTTCAAAAGGATTTCCATGCACGGCGTGAGAGAAGAATTATTGGACCATCA
>MHLB01000053.1:885-7525 GCA_001818895.1 Candidatus Liptonbacteria bacterium RIFCSPLOWO2_01_FULL_53_13 | reverse complement strand
CGGCGCAATCTGTCGTAGTGCCGACAATTAGGGCAAAGGGCGGGAATGGGCAAGTTCATTTTTCGGTAAAACTGAAGCTCGTCTGGAGTTATTTTAAATGCCTGGGTGCACTGCTCATCACAGGATTGATCGTGTTTGCATCGTATCACCTCGTTCAAGATAGAATCGTCTACATCCTGGATATTATCAGGCAGCTGCTCCGGCAGTTTGGTTGCCGTATACCGCTTAAGTTCCTGATCTTTCCATTTGTATCCAAGCGCCGAAATATCTTTTTTTGATAATGGGAAATATTCCTGCGCAATGGTCTCGTTATAGGGATAGGGAGACAGTTCCGGCGGAAAAAATTCACCATACTTGTAGGTCCTGCCCATTTTGTCCACATAAGACATATCGTTCATGTGAGCCATGATGCGAGGAGCCAATTCTTCATATTCTTCTTTTGTGTATTGCTTGTTCAGAATGCAATATTGCTTGCTGCGCATGCCCACACAACCAAAAAGGTCCGAGGAAGAGGCGCAAAACGCACTATATCTTATCCCGCGGGAGGAAAGATTTGTCATGGCAAACTGGGCATCCGACCCCCTGAAAGACGGCGCCACGCTTTCATACGCAAGCTCCGTATATACGGCACCGTAGATATCGCCGCTGTCTTTTCCTCTGCCAACTCGAATGGCATACCGCAGGTTTTCCGAATCATGAATGGCGAAGGAGCGAAAGATGTTTTTTGAATTTTCAATATGGTCTCCCGAAGAATTCGGTGCGTTGATTATTTGCGCGAATCTGTGGGGCGCGGTTTTCTTCTTCATTGCCTCAAATTCCGAGCGCAAAGCATTGAAATCCTTTGCGCTACCCGTTGATATTTTTTTAATTTCGGTCTCGTATTCCTGTTTGCTGTATTGAGAATTTCTGAACACATATTTCTTGTTGCGCAGGTTAGAGGACATAAAACAATTCTGACAGTTCGCGCAATCAAACAAGAAAAAGGAATCCAAGCAGTTTTCGCTGCTCATAAGGAAAACACCGCGATAGTTGTTTCGGGAATCAAGATTTTCGTAGCACCACGAGGATTGATCGACAAACTCGGAATCCAGAATGTTCTGACTCTTGTCCACCGCGTAGGAATAAGAAGTGTCCTCGCATCCCACCGCCGAATAAGAGAGGTAGCAATTTTTATCGTCGGTTGCGTAATTAATGTAATCGCAATCAATGTTGCGGAATTTCCACAGCTGGATATGCGGTACGTTATCAAACAGTTTTTTCCACTGGGAGAAAAAACTTTCCCCGAAATCATATGAAATACCGTATTCCATCGGATCCCACTTATCGCTCCACCAGCATTCATCGCAATAAATGCCGATATGGTCTTTCGGGTCGTACATGGAAACTATATTCTTTCCGCATAAGCCGCACGCAGCTCTGTACAGGCTCCTCTCATTGCGCCAGAGCATGCGTCTTTGGGAGCGGCACTCCGGACAAAACGTCGGCGGAGGGACTTTTATCTTTTCGTAGAAATTGAAATCCTCCGGTTCTATGGTGAACTGGTTCTTACAGTTCTGGCAATTTTTCGTTTCAGAATTCATTGTTTTCCTTATTTTCTTATTCGCGCGAATAAGAAAATAGTATTATGCCACCTCTGACTGATAACACTGCTCACAGTACACGATTTCCGGGCGGTCGGGGGCATAGCTTGTCTCAAATTCGTTGGAGCAATGTTTCCCTTTTGCGTGCGAGGGATGGGTGCCGGTGTTCGTATAGACACTGTTTTCGGACTTCTCGCCCGCGCAGTGGCACGCACGATGCCAGAGTTTGAGGGGGTTACGCTGGGCAAGACGTTCATAATGACGGCAGTTTGGGCACAGGCGCGGGAGCGGGAGGTTTCCGTGACGGTAGAACGCAAGCTCGGAGGGGATTATTTTGAATGCGGTGGTGCATCCCGACGTTTCCAAGTCGGGACCCCGACCCCGAAGGGCGCCTGCCTTGCCAGCAGGCAGGTCGGGGTTGCTCCGAGCACAACCAATAACCTCGTTTAGGATGTCGTCCGAGACGTCCTTGATGTGATTGGGAAGGGCTTGGGATGGTTTCGTGATTTGATAGTTCCGCGTATCGGGGTCTCGCCAGCGGTAGCCTTGTGTTAGGGCTTCTTCCTTAGTCAGAGGAAAATACTCCTGGGCGATGGTCTCGTTGTAAGCGAAAGGAGAGAGGTCTATGGGGAAAAACTCGCCGTATGCGTAGGTTCTTCCTTTCGCATCTACATAGGGCACCTCGTTCATATGGGCAATAATTTTCGGCACAAGTGCTTCGTATTCTTCTTTCGTATATTGCTTGTTTAGGATGCAATACGACTTACTGCGAAGGCCGATGCAGCCGAAAAGATTGGATGAACCGGAACAGAAATCTGAATAGGCAAGATCGTTTGACTCCCCGCATGTATTTGAAAATTTTGTCCGGCTCGTTTTCCAAAATCCGATGTATTCATAACAAAATTCCATGAACTCACAATAATTGGTGTCGTGGACCTCTTTTCCGTCTATCATGCGGATGCAATAGGAGGTGTCCTCGCACCGCTTTACGTCAAAACATTGCCGTGCATTCTTTGAATGTATGATGTGATCTCCGGTCACCGCACTGGATTGAAGAATCGTGCTGAACCGATGCGGGACGGCGGATTTGACTGTTTGGAATTTCCGTTTGATTTCGTTAAACCCCCCGGCGCCATCTGCCAGAAATTTCTCGCGCTGAATCATATATTCCTCTTTTGAGTATGGTTTGTTAAAAATGTGATATTTTTTGTTGCGAAGTCCCGCGCAGCCGATACAATCCTGACATCCCTTGCAGTCAAAACAGTAGATGAGATTCAACGAGTTTGAGCAGTCCTGCGCATAAAAAGAATTTGAAAGTTTTTCGCAGTCAATGCATTCATAACAATACTCGCATTCCCGGGCGAGATACGTATCAACGCAGTATCTTGATTCGTAGGGCGAACCGTAAAGACAGGATTCAACCGCGATCGACCCGAAACAGAGATAACATTCTTTTCCGTCCGCAAAATAGTTGCAATAATCACAGTCCCGTACGTTTGACACAATGAGCGCCGGCCGCGGAGTCCGTTCAAGGAGCGAACGGAATTGCCTGAAGAACGGCTGTTCCCAATCATAATCGGCGCGATATTGCATCGGATCCCACTTGTCTGACCACCAGCACGGCGAGCAGTAAACCGGAAATGGTTCGCCCGGGGCATACATTGAGATGATGGATTTCTTACAAAGGCCGCACTCGCGGTGATAAAGGTTGCGCTCGTTCCTCACGGCAAGTCGGCGTTGGAGCCTACACTCCGGACAAAACGTCGGTGGAGGGACTTTTCCGCCAGAGGCCGATCCGCCTTGGGCGGAGATTTTCTCGTAGAACGCAAAATCGTCGGGTTCAATGGTGAACGGGTTCTTGCAGTTCTGACAGGTTTTCGTTTCTGAATTCATGAAAGGATCAGGTGGTATGATGCATCATGCCACTCTGTTGTTGTCTTCATGCAACTTCCGACTGATAACATTGCTCGCAATACACAATTTCCGGCCGCTCGGGCGCATAACTGGTCTCAAATTCGTTGGAGCAATGTTCCCCTTTGGCATGCGAGGGGTGGGCGCCGGTGTTCATATAGACACCGTTCTCGGATTTCTCACCGGCGCAGTGGCACGCGCGCTTGAAAAATTTCGGAATATTCCTTAAGGCAAGCCGGCTGTAATGGCGACAGTTCGGACAAAGATTCGGAAGAGGAATGTTGAATCGCTTCAAAAACTCAAGTTCTCGCTCAATGATGCGAAACGCTCCCGTGCATTCTTCTTGGCAGATTCTTTTGTGGTCGCACGCGATAACCTCTTGCAATATTTCTTCGCTGGCATCTTTTATGCGGTCAGGCAGTTTGTCCGGTTGCTTCGTGGCTACATATTCCCGTTTTGCCTCCTCCCTCCATTCAAGTCCTTCCGCAATCGCCTCTTCTTTCGTCTTCGGTGAAAGTTCATACGCTTCTGAAATATTGAAGGGGAAAGGAGAAAGCTCGGAGGGAAAGAATTCTCCATAACAATATTCTCTTCCTTTCCGATCTCTATACGGCATAGTCTTCATGTGCTCTATTATTTTGGGCACAAGTTTCTCGTATTCTTCTTTTGAATACTGCTTATTCAGAATGCAATACTGTTTTCTGCGAATGCTCACGCACCCGAAAACATCCGCCGCGCCATGACAGAATATTGAATATTCAATGTTTTTCGCCCCACCGAAGCAATTCCACGAAAATTTTATATTTGAGGTCTGATCGCCGCAAACAAGCCCTTCGTAGATAAGCTCCGACCCGCCTCCCCAGTTGGCATAGTCATAACAGTCCTTCACGGGTCCGGAGAGCATATTGAGGCAATATTTGGAATCCTCAACTCCCTTCACGCGCCAGCAATACTTGGCATTTTTTGAATTATAAATGTAATCCCCGCTCACTCTCGTATTCTGAAGACCTTGCATGAATTTGACCGGGAATTTGGACCACAATTCTACAGCGCGTTCCCGACATTCCTCAAATGCTTTCTTTGATCCCAAATCAAGAGTGCCAAGTTTTGTAACGTATTCCTCTTTTGTATATGGAATATTGAAAATGCAATATGACTTACTGCGAAGCCCCACACACCCCAGGCAATCGGAGCATCCGACGCAATCTTTTGAAAAAGTAACATCTCGGCAATCTTCGCAATTCACCGAGAAAAACGCCTTGTAACAACGCGTGCAGTTCACGTTCCCGTACCCGAGCTCGCAATGGTCGGTCATGTGGCTGTCCATGCACTGCTTGGAACTTTCGTCCCATATTACATAAGCGCAATCCTCGGTATGCGCTAACGCTCGGCTGAAATAGCAATTTTTAATATAAGACGCATTCGTACAATATTCGGAATTGACCACGCTCTGAGCGGAGTGCGCGGGAAGAGGAACCTCTTGAAGCAGTTCTGCGACTTGGGAAAGGAAGGGGCGGGACCAATCAATGTCCCTTCCATATTCAAGGGGATCCCATGCATCTGATGCCCAGTAATCTCTCTCGTAAATTTTAACGGGCGAATCGGAAGGAAACACCGAAAAAATTTCCTGTCCTGTTTTCGCGTCCTGTTTTTTATACAAATGCCATGTATTACGCCACGACATCCGACGCACGAGCCGACAGTCCGGGCAAAACGTCGGTGGAGGGACTTTTATCTTCTCGTAGAACGAGAAGTCGTCGGGTTCGATGGTGAACTTCAGATGACAATTCTGACACTGCTTGGTTTCTGTGTTCATTGGTTACAGCCCCGACGCCCCCGGGGGTCGGGGTCCCGACTTCACGTCGGGATTCTGACAGTTTTTTGTTTCGGGGGTCATCTTTTCAGTTTACCCGAAAAAAGATTTTTCTTCCAATGTTATGATGTACTAGTACATCATAACATGGCCCGATGGGAGAAACAGCTAAGACACTGTGTCAGGCGTTTCTGTCGGAGGAACATAAAGGTATAAATGGGTGAAAAGGGAGGAATGGGGAGAATCCTTCGACAAGCTCCCTTCGGTGCCGCTCAGGGCAGGCAGGGTAAAAGGGAGAATAAGGAAATAGTGCCTGGATTCCCGCCTGCGCGAGAATGACAATGGGGATAAGGGGCGAAAAGGGAGAAATGGGATTAAGGGGTTACGAAAGGGGCATTACTTCATACTTCATATCTTACACTTATTTCCTCTCCTCCAGAATCACTTTCGTTTCCCATTGTTTGCCTTTACGCCACACGAGCATCGTGAACGGGTCTCCCGCCGAAAGGTTGTCCAGCGCGTCCTGAATCGTATGAGTCATGGAAATCGGCTCGCCGTTGCATTCAAGAATGATGTCGCCTTCGCGGATATCCGCCTTTTCCGCGGGGCTTTCTGGCACGAGCGCAGGGTCATGCGGGCTTTCGCGGAGCACCAAAGCGCCATAGGCGACGGGCGCGTGGATCTTCGCGGCAAGCGCATCGTCCAAAATAAGATAGCGCACGCCGAGCATCGGACGGCGGATTTTGCCGTAGGTCTTGATATCCTCCAAATCCCTCCGCGCGGCGGTAATGGGAATCGCGAATCCGATATTCTGCGCGCCGTAGACGATCGCGGCGTTCACGCCCACCGCGTTCCCGCGCATATCCACGAGCGGCCCGCCGGAATTCCCCGGATTGATGGCGGCGTCGGTCTGAATGAGCCCGCGAAGCTCCTGCAGAGGCGATTTCGGATCTTCCTGCGCCGTAATGGAGCGGGAAAGCCCGGAGATGATGCCCAAAGACACCGTGTTCCTGAAAATGCCGAGGGCGTTCCCTATGGCGATAACGGTTTGCCCGAGCTCAAGTCTTGATTCATGGTCAAGCCCGACCACGGGCAGTTTTTTCGCGTCAATTTTGAGAATTGCCACGTCGTTCACCGGGTCGCGCGAGAGCACCTTCGCGGGATATTTCCGCCCCTCGTTCGTTATCACCGTATATTCCGCGTCCCGTTCATTCACCACGTGCCGGTTCGTGAGTACCAATCCGTCCTGCTCCACCACGAAACCTGAACCCCCGCCCACGTTCACCATTCCTCTTTTATCCACCAGAATGTCGGGAATCGCCCATTTTTTCTTGTC
>MHLB01000053.1:0-864 GCA_001818895.1 Candidatus Liptonbacteria bacterium RIFCSPLOWO2_01_FULL_53_13 | reverse complement strand
AAACGAGTACATCTCGTGAGGCATCTCTTTCTCTATGTCTTTAAGATGCTTCGCAATCGCGATGGAAACCACCGCAGGCATCACCTTCTTGATCACCGCAATTACCTTCTTGTCGTCCATTATGTTTATGATACCATAAACCGCGGATAATCGCAGATAAGGAATCGCGGATTGCCGCGGATGTCAATCTACGATGTTAATCAGCCGGCTTGGAACGTAAATAACCCTTTTCGGCGCCTTTCCGCCGGTGAGCGCTTTTATTTTCTCCCTGCCAAGTGCAAGCGCGCACGCGGCGCTTTCGCTTATCCCCATGGGCGCTTCCACGGTGTCGCGCGTTTTTCCGTTCACCTGAATCACGAGCGTAAACGCATCATCTTTCACGAATGCGGGATTATATTCCGGCCATGGTTCTTTGTGAACGGAATTCTTTTTGCCGAGTATGCCGCGCCACGTTTCTTCCGCGACGTGCGGGGCGAAGGGCGCGAGCAGTTTCGCAAAATCCCCTATCATTTCTTTCGTCACTTCCTTGGCGTGTTCGTCAAAAGAATGGAGAAGTATCATCAGCGCACTGATTGCGGTATTGTATTGCAAGTTCTCAATATCTTCGCTTACTTTCTTGATGGTTTTATGAAGCGCGCGGCGCGCCGAGGTTGCATTCCCCTTCTCTTTCGCGGAGAACGAACCCTGCGCAAACCGGTAAAACCGCTCCAGGAACCGCGCAACTCCCACTACGCTTTGGTCGCGGAAATCGCCTCCCTGCTCAAACGGCGCGAGGAACATCAGATACATCCGGAGCGTGTCGGCGCCGAATTTCTTGATGTAGGCGTCGGGATTCACAATATTTCCCTTTGATTTGGACATCTT
>MHLB01000052.1:1419-4709 GCA_001818895.1 Candidatus Liptonbacteria bacterium RIFCSPLOWO2_01_FULL_53_13 | reverse complement strand
TTTTCAGCGCGGATTTACGCAGATGGGTTTCGGCGTCTGCGTTCGTCTGCGTGCCATCTGCGTTTATCTGCGGTAGCTCTATCCGAGGGCAAATGACGAATGCCTGCCGCCCCTTCCGTATTTCCGCGCGGATGAACTGATACGCCTTCATTCTGTTTTCCGGAGAGACGATCTTCGTGACAATCTTTTTTCTGCCCGAAGGCATTTCGGTGATCGTCGACACATCAAGGTCTCCGAAGATCGTAAGCGTAAGGGTGCGGGGGATAGGGGTCGCGGACATGCTTAAAAAGTGCGGCACCAGCGACGACGATGAGGATGCCCCGCCCAGCCGCGCTCTCTGCGCGACGCCGAATCTGTGCTGCTCATCCACAATAACAAGCCCCAGCTTCGGAAATGCGAGCGGAGGCGATTTTTTTCCGCCCGAGATGAGCGCATGCGTTCCGATGACTATCTTTATCTCTCCTTTTTTGAGCGCGGCTTGCACATGGGCTTTTTTCACCTCAAGCTCTGCGTCGTCCGCGTAATATGCTTTCGCCTGCGCGCCGATCACGAGCGCGAACGGAGGTTCGTTCTCAAGCGAGAGCGAAGCGAATAATTTCTTGAAGGTCGCGTAGTGCTGGCGCGCAAGCACTTCGGTGGGCGCCATGATCGCCGTGGCGCATCCCGCGCGAGCCGCGGCGAGCGCGGAGAGCGCCGCGATCACGGTTTTCCCCGAGCCCACGTCTCCCTGAAGCAGGCGGTTCATCGGAGAGGGCTTCGCCATATCCTGCAAGATCTCCCAGAGAGATCTTTTTTGCGAGAAGGTGAGTTCAAAGGGGAGCGCGCCGATGACGCGCTTCATTTCTTCAATATCGACCGGGACCGCCGGCGCGCGGTTTTTCCGTAGCTTCATTTTTTCCCCGAGGTTCACGAGCTGGAGGAGGAAAAGATTTTCAAATTCAAACCGCCGGCGCGCATTAAGCGCGTCGTCAAGCGTTTCGGGGAAGTGGATATCGCGGAGCGCTTTATTGATTTCCGGAATCCCTGCATTTTGTCTGTGCATCGTGTCTGCGTCAGTCCGCGTTATGTCTGCGTTTGTCTGCGCAAGTCCGCCGAAGCGGACTTGAGGGGGAATCCACTCCTCAAGCTGTGGGAGCGCGGAGAGAATCGGCTGGATACAATAACGTATGCCTTTTGAGGTGAGCCCCTGGGTTTCGGGGTAGATGGGCACGAGGCGCGCGGTGTGCGCGGTCGCGCGCATGCGTTCCTCATTGCGCAGAAGCTCATAGGTAGGGTGGTGCAGCTGCAGTTCGCCGTCGGACGAGGAAACTTTCCCCGAAAAATTGGCGAGCGTGCCTTCGCGGAGCACATTCTTCACGTACGGCTGGTTGAACCACACGGCAAGAATAGCACCCGAATCGTCCTCAATCGTCGCTTCCACGATCATCATGTGCTTCCGCCACGTGCGGTGGAGCTCAACGCTCCGTACGACGCCCTGGATGGTCGCCTGTTGCCCGGGCTCCAAATCCGCAATCCGGTAGACATGCGAAAAATCCTCATAGCGTGCGGGAAAATGATAAAGAAGGTCGCGCACCGTTTCTATTCCGAGCCGCTTGAACCGCGCGGCAAATCGCGGACCGACGCCTGCAAGAGAAGAAAGGGGAGTGGAAAGGGTTAGCATTAATTTCTCAAACCCGTTTGAAAATTGAGAATTGTAAATTTTACCTTGTGCCTCCTGTAGGGATCGAACCTACGACCGTCTCCTTAAGAGGGAGCTGCTCTACCAACTGAGCTAAGGAGGCATCCTTATCTTTCCTTCCCCGGGGCTACGGGGACAGCATGGTATTTTCGCCACTATTATACATAAAAGCGCGGGGAAAACAAAGAATGTCCTATTTTGATTGTGCCCTCGCTAGGAGTTGCCTCTCCCTTCGGTCGAGACCTCATCACTTCGTGATTTCGGCCTTCGGTTCGATTCCCGCCCACCAAGAAAGCCAAAAACGAAATAACCGCAGACAAGCTGCGGCCATTTCATTCTTCACGTGCCCTCGGAGGGAATCGAACCCCCACCTACTGGTTCGAAGCCAGTTATGATATCCATTTCACCACGAGGGCAAACGCGAGGGGAGAAAATTTCTCCCACTCCGCGCCAATTCAATCATAGATTATTTTTCCATTTTCGCAACTTGCCCGCCTTCCACCAATCATTTCTTAGAGTGGTATGATGCATCATACCACTCTAAGAAATGCCACGGAGAGGGATGGCGCGTGGATTGGCAGTGGTAGTGAGTTGTGCGGTACAATACCACGCATGAACGAACCTGCGCTTATCGCATTCCAATTTATCGTGCTCATATTCTCCGTGATGATACATGAGATTTCGCACGGGGTCATGGCGGAACGGCTAGGCGACCCGACCGCGCGCGACGCAGGGCGGCTTACCTTGAACCCCCTGAAGCACATTGACCCCTTCGGCTCCATTTTTTTGCCGCTTCTTCTCGTCGTTGCCCACTCGCCGTTCGTCATCGGTTGGGCGAAGCCGGTGCCCTACGACCCGCGCTATTTGAAAAATCCGAAGTCCGGCGCCGCAAAGATCGCCGCGGCGGGACCCTTAAGTAATTTTCTTATCGCAATTATTTTCTCGGTTCTTCTCCGCGTACTTCCTTCACCCGCACTTTCGGAGCAATTCCAGCTTCTCGTGAGCATTATCATTTTTATGAACGTTCTGCTTGCGATATTCAATCTCATTCCCATTCCTCCGCTTGACGGCTCAAAGGTGCTCTACGCGTTCATGCCGGAGACCCAGACCGGATATGCCATCATGAGTTTTCTGGAACGCTACGGATTCGTGCTCCTCGTAGCGTTTCTTTTATGGGGCTCAAGCATTCTTTGGTATCTCACGAATATTGTCTACGTGCTCATTGCTGGCGGGTCGTTCGGGTGATTTTCATTTGACACGTGCGCCCTTCATGCCTTACTATAGGAACCGCATCGAGCCAAGCTCGATAAGTTTTCTTGTTGCAAAAAGATGCCCACTATCAGACAACTTATGAAACATGGCCGGCAATCGGCAAAAGCGAAAACAAAGTCGCCCGCGTTGTCGTACTATTTTAATACGCTCAAAAACCGCCCCGTGGATTCCGCATCGCCCTTCAAGCGCGGCGTGTGCATCAAGGTGTTCACCGCGACCCCGAAAAAGCCGAACTCGGCTATCCGCAAAGTGTGCCGCGTACGGCTTACGAACGGGATGGAGACGACCGCCTATATCCCCGGAGAAGGCCACAACTTGCAGGAACATTCCATCGTGCTTA
>MHLB01000052.1:1082-1380 GCA_001818895.1 Candidatus Liptonbacteria bacterium RIFCSPLOWO2_01_FULL_53_13 | reverse complement strand
ACCACGTAGTGAGAGGCATCCTGGACACGACGGGAGTGGAAGCGCGGAAACAGCAAAGGAGCAAATATGGGACGAAGAGAGCCAAAGCAACGAAATAACGCCCGAATGAAAAACAAATAAAAACGAATCCCCCACGAATATTCGGTCACTATTCGATACGATTCGATAATCATTAGAGCGAACAACGATGCGCAAGAAACGAGTATACAAAAAATATCATCAGCCGGACTTGCAATACGGGCGAGTGGACCTCGGCCGGTTTGTGAATTACGTAATGAAAGACGGGAAAAAATCCGCG
>MHLB01000052.1:0-1052 GCA_001818895.1 Candidatus Liptonbacteria bacterium RIFCSPLOWO2_01_FULL_53_13 | reverse complement strand
CGGGTGAAAGAGGAGACCAAGCAGGACCCGATTTCCATATTTGAAAAAGCGATCCAGAACGCCTCGCCGCTCGTGGAGGTTGCCTCCAAGCGCGTAGGCGGAGCGAACTATCAGGTGCCGCGCGAGGTGCGCCCCGAAAGGCGCTTTATCCTGGGAGTCCGGTGGATCATCGCCGCGGCGCGCGCGAAGAAAGGCAAGCCGATGGCGCACAAGCTCGCGGAAGAGCTCATTGCCGCGTCAAAGAACGAAGGAGCGGCTATCAAGAAGAAATTGGATACGCATCGCATGGCGGAAGCGAACCGCGCGTTTGCGCACTTCGCCGGGTAGGTCTTGAAAGCACGAAGTACGAATTTCGAAACTCGAAACAAATCCAAATGATCAAATTTAAAAATTCAAAAGACAAGTTGTTTCATTTATCATTCTGATTTTGTGATTGTTTCGGATTTCGATATTCGAATTTCGAATTTTTACCTATGCCACGTGAATACCCAATAGAAAAAACGCGCAATATCGGCATCATCGCCCATATTGACGCCGGCAAAACCACCGTATCCGAGCGGGTGCTTTTTTATACCGGCGTGTCGCACAAGATCGGCGAAGTGCACGAAGGAAGCACGGTGATGGACTGGATGGAGCAGGAGCGTGAGCGCGGCATCACGATCACCTCGGCGGCGACAACCGCATTCTGGATTCCCACGCGCGAGCACGGGGACAAGAAACACGAGTACCGCATCAACCTCATTGACACGCCGGGACACATTGACTTTACCGTGGAAGTGAAGCGGTCGCTCCGCGTGCTGGACGGCGCGGTTGTGGTATTTGACGGCGTCGCGGGCGTGGAACCGCAGTCGGAAACGAACTGGCATTATGCCGACGAGTACGGCGTGCCGAGATTCTGCTTTATCAACAAACTCGACCGCATGGGCGCGAATTTTGAAAAAGGACTGGAGTCCATCCATGAGCGGCTGACCCCGCACGCGATTCCGCTCCAGATACCCGTCGGCATTGAAGGAACCTTCCGCGGAGTGGTGGACCTCCTGGAAGAAAAAGCG
>MHLB01000051.1:609-5349 GCA_001818895.1 Candidatus Liptonbacteria bacterium RIFCSPLOWO2_01_FULL_53_13 | reverse complement strand
AAGCCCTGACCCGCTTCCAGGAGGCGTATCGGAGCGAGATCCTTGACCCCCTGGGGCTCGCCGACGGCACCGGCTACTTCGGACCCCGGACGAGGAGGAAGATGAATGGGGGATAGTACAAGAGAAGTGAGACATGAGGACATAAAGCATGTGGACAACGGGGGTTGCATGTAACTTCCGTTTTTGGTATGCTCGTTTCTACAACTGAATACCATATCAAGAGTGCGGGGAGAGTTCTGGCTCGTTCGTACCCGCCGACAACCCTGAGGAAGCGCAAGCGCCTTGAAGGGTGCCACATCCAGCCCTTAACGGGGAAGATATCGTCGTAACATTATCTCTTCCTCGTGAAGAGGTTTGTTTTTTTACCCCCACACCAGAACGAGAAGCAGGAAACCCGAAGATGCCGAAGGCGAACTTCTCGTTTGGTGTGGGGGTTTACTACTCACTATTCACCACCAACTACTCACTACCCATCATGATTTACATCCCCAAAACATTCACCGTAGAAAGCGTTACCTCGGGGCATCCCGACAAAGTGTGCGACCAGATCTCGGATGCGATTCTTGACGCGTACCTGAAAGAAGACCCCAAAAGCCGCGTGGCGGTGGAAACATTCGGAGGCCACGGGTTGCTCATCGTGGGCGGAGAAGTCACTTCGCATGCGGCGAACGTTGACGCGGAAGCCATCGCGCGTCGCGTCTACCAAGAGATCGGCTATGCGGACACGCTCAAAATAATTACGAATATCGTCAGGCAATCACCGGATATCGCCCAAGGCGTGGATACCGGCGGGGCGGGCGACCAGGGGATTATGTACGGGTACGCCACGGACGAAACGCCGGAACTTATGCCCCGCGCGGTGGTGCAGGTGCACGCGCTCGCAAAAGGGCTTGAGGATTTGCGCCGGGCGGGAAAACTGCCGTGGCTCCGCCCCGACGGGAAAACGCAGATTACCGTAAAGGACGGGCGCGTGGAATCGGTGCTCGTAAGCACCCAGCACGCGGAGGACGTTTCACAGGAAGATATTAAGAAAGCGCTTACGGAACACCTCATCGCTCCCGTGCTCGGCAATATAGAAGGCATTCATGTGTTCGTGAACCCGACGGGCAAATTCGTAGTGGGAGGATTCACCGCAGACACGGGGCTCACGGGAAGAAAAATTATGGTGGACACCTATTGCGGGCTCGCGCCTCACGGCGGAGGATGTTTCTCGGGAAAAGACCCGACGAAGGTTGACCGCTCTGCGGCGTACATGGCGCGGTTCGCGGCGAGGCACATTGTCTCGGCGGGGCTCGCGAAGGAATGTCTCATCTCGGTTTCGTACGCCATCGGGCGCGCGGAACCGCTTATGGTGCACGCGCTTAATGAAAAAGGGGAGTCGCTCGGGAACGGCGCGCTTGAAAAATTTGATTTCCGCCCGCAGGCAATTATTGAACGGCTGAATCTCCGCCGCCCCATCTATCAGGCGACGGCCGCATACGGGCATTTCGGGAGAGCGGGATTCCCGTGGGAACAATAACGCGGACAGACGCAGACCACGCGCAGACAGACGCGGACGCATCGCGCCAAAAAATAATCGCGTATCACGCGATAGGCGCGATGGTGCGGACAGACGCAGACCACAAACCATGTTCCCTGTCATTCCCGCGTCGTTAGACCCCGACTTGTCCTGAGCTTGCCGAAGGAGCGTAGTCGAGGGGCAGGCGGGAATCCAGATAAAATTCGTACCTGAATGCACCGATATATATGATGCGCTCAGGTACGAATCGGAGGATTTTATTCCTCCTTTCCTACCTGTCCGCCTTCGGCGGAAAGGAGGTGCCGAGGTTTTACGAGGCGGAGGATTTCCGAAATCCCTCGCCTCCGGCACTCCCTTTACGAAAGGGAGAAAACCCCTCGACAAGCTCCCGCCGTCGCTGAAGCTTTGGCGGACAAGCGGGGAATTAAAAATCTCAACCACCCTCCGACAAATTCTCAATAAGCGCGATCTCAAGCGGAATCATTGCGAACGGCGAATAGCGCATCTCGCCGTACCCGCGGATGAGGGATTTCAAAAGGCGGACGGTTTTTTGGAGGTCCGCGGTTCTCGCGAGTGCCGTGAGCCGCGCAATTTCGTCTTTCGTGAGCTCAAGGTGGAATGCGGATTCAACCGCGGGGTTCGCGGCAAGCGATGCGATTTTGCGGAGATAATGTATCAGGTCCTTCGTGAGCTGGACGAGATTGTGCCCCTCTTCATGGAGCGACGAGATGTGCGCGAGCGCGCCCTTGAGATCATTTTGCATAATGCGCTCCGCAAGCTCGTGCACTTTTTGCAGGCCCACGCGCCCCGTGAGTTCTTCCGCCGTGCGCAGATCAACTTTTTTCCCTCCGCTTGCGATCTGGTCAAGAATGGATATCCCGTCGCGCACGCTTCCTTCCGCCGCCGCCGCGACAAGCTCCACTGCCTCGTCGCTTATCTCAATATGTTCCGCTTTCGCGATCGCCGAAATTCTTTCCGCGATCTTCACTTTCGGAAGTTTTTTGAAAAGAAATCTTTGCGTGCGGGACGTGATGGTCGCGGGAAGCTTGTCGTATTCCGTGGTCGCGAGGACGAAAACCGCGTGCGCGGGCGGCTCTTCCAGCGTTTTCAAAAGCGCGTTGAATGCCGCGCCCGTGAGCATGTGTACCTCGTCTATGATGTAGACCTTATACGAGCTTACCGCCGGAGAAGTACGGATATTTTCTTTCAGGTTCCTTATCTCGTCTATCCCGCGGTTTGACGCCGCGTCAATCTCAATCACGTCAAGCGAACTGTTCGTGTCAATTCCCACGCACGAAGGGCACTTGTTGCACGGCTCGCCCTGCGCCGCGAACTTCGGGTCGGTGCGCCGCGTTTCGCAGTTCAGGAGCTTCGCGATAAGACGCGCCGTAGTGGTTTTGCCTGTGCCGCGGCTTCCGTAAAAAAGATAGGCGTGGCCTATTTTTCCCGCCTTTGCGGCGTTCTTAAGAATCGCGACATTGGTCTCCTGTCCGAGGAATTCGCCGAATGTTTTCGGGCGGTATTTGCGGTAGAGTGCGAGTGCCATGGAGTATTCCCGAATATACAAATCCTGGTATCCGAGATGCGAATTCGTATATTAGGGTAAATTGGTATATTTGTGACTACTGGAAATTATCGGCTATTCTTCTATAATAATCAAATGTTACGAAAGTACGAATCAAGTACGAAAGGTACGAATGATTCGGGAACGTTCATCATAAATTCGTATATTCGTAAAAATTCGTAATTTCGTAAACCAATATGAAGTTGTTCCTGATCACACTTATCATCGCGGCTCTCGGCGCCGGATTTTTTTTCTTGTACGTGCCCCGCAAGATCGTCATTGACAACGGAAGCGGCGTTGCGCAAATTGCGGATAGCGGAAACAGCGTGCCGGTACTGGAAGTTCCCGAAGCGCCCGAAACGCCCTCGTCCACCGAAGCGCAGAAGAACGGGAACGGCGACATTGAAAAACAGCCCTGGCTTCCGAATCCTCCGACGGTAGTGAAAGCGGTGTACGCCACGGGCTGGTCCGCCGGTTCCGTTTCCCGGAAGAACGCGCTCATTTCGCTCATCAAGAAAAACGAGTTGAACGGCATCGTGATAGATATCAAGGATTATTCCGGCTACGTCTCCTACAAAACCGGCATTCCGGAAGTGGCGGGCGCGGGCGCGGAAAAAGAAATCCGCATTCTCCGTCCGAACGCGCTTATCAAGGAACTTCACGATGCGGGTATTTATGTCATTGCAAGAGTTACCGTGTTTCAGGACCCCATACTCGCGCGCGCACACCCCGAGTGGGCGCTGAAGGATAAAGTAACGGGCAAGACATGGGCGGATAACCATAAGCTCTCGTGGATTGACCCTGCCGCAGAGGGAGCATGGGATTACGTCGCGGCAATCGCGAAAGATGCCTCGTCGCGCGGGTTTGACGAAATAAATTTTGACTACGTGCGGTTTCCTTCGGACGGCGCGCTCGAGAATGCAACTTACCCGTTTTGGAACGGGGCGAACCAAAAACACGAGCAAATCGCGAAATTCTTCCGATATTTGCGCAAGGAACTTTCGGGTATCACGATTTCCGCCGATTTGTTCGGCCTCACTACGGTCGCGATTGACGACCTCGGCATCGGCCAGGTGATTGAAGACGCCTACGCTTCCTTTGATTATGTCTCACCGATGATCTACCCGTCACATTACAGCGCGGGATTCATCGGCTATAAAAATCCGGCACAGTATCCGTACGAAGTGGTAAGATATTCGTTGGAAAACGGCACGAAGAAACTGGCAACTATGATAAGGAAAATGACAGCGGCGACAAGTACGGCAACAACGAGTACCGCAAGCACCTCGAGTCAAGCGTCATCAGTCATAAGTCATCAGTCTCTCGCGAAGCTCCGTCCGTGGCTCCAGGTGTTTGATATGGGTGCGGTGTATGATAAAGGTATGATTCAGGCGCAGATCAAAGCAACCGAGGATGTGCTTCTTCATGGCTCAAGCACCGATGCGTACGCAGGGTGGCTCCTGTGGGACCCGGCGAATAGGTATGAGAGATTATGAAGAGAAAATATCCAATTACTAATTTCTAATGTCTAAGGGAAACAAGGGAAGATACAAAGATATGCAGATATGAAGATACGGAAACATGACTAAGAAAATTCTCACTTCACAGCTTCCGCTTTATGTCGTCATCCTCGCGTTTTCCGCCGCGCTTGCGATTG
>MHLB01000051.1:0-593 GCA_001818895.1 Candidatus Liptonbacteria bacterium RIFCSPLOWO2_01_FULL_53_13 | reverse complement strand
CAGGTTCCGCACGGAAATCTATAACTATACGCTCAGCCTTCCTTCGGCAAACCCCGCGGACGATGTTCTGCAGTTCGGCAGCTGGCCGGCGCTCGCAAACGGCCAGTTTTTTGAACAAGTACGGCAAAGGATGACGGAGGAAAAATTGAATTTTATTGAAGCGGACCTTTCCGACATGAAACTGCGGGTATACCAAAAAGGAAACATGGCGAAAGAATTCCCCATCCTTACCAAGGGCAGGCCCGGGTCGTGGTGGGAAACGCCGGCAGGCATCTATAAAGTGGAGGGGAAGATAGAAAACCACTTTTCCGCATTCGCAAGGGTATATCTGCCGTGGAGCTTGCCGTTCCAGGGAAACTTTTTCATCCACGGCTGGCCGTATTATCCCGACGGCACGCCGGTTTCCACGCAGTATTCTGGAGGGTGCATCCGCCTTTCCACCGATGATGCGAAAGCGCTTTTTGATATGGTGGACGTGGGAACTCCGGTCCTGGTGTTTGAGCGCGATTTCGTGCGCGACGGATTTTCCTATGCCCCGCGCATAGAAGGCGTTTCTGCGGACGGCTATCTTGCGGCGGACATAAAGAACAATT
>MHLB01000050.1 GCA_001818895.1 Candidatus Liptonbacteria bacterium RIFCSPLOWO2_01_FULL_53_13 | reverse complement strand
ACCCGTAATAATTCGTGATCTGGCGGAAGTGGCGCAGAAATATGGTCTGAAACGAATCCCATGAAATTTCTTTCGCGTCACCTTGCACTTCCTGCCAGCCAACGAAATATCTGAAAAAAAGCTGGCCGCTGCGGATGATAAGAAACTCCACTCCGCTTCCGTCTACGGTAAGCACAAGCGAGGGCGCATCGCTTTCGAATCCCGCGCCCTGCTCCCGCAGAAGCCGCGCAAGCGCGAGTGCGCGCGACTCAACCGCATACACGATGAACCCGACCTCCTCAAGCGCCGCAATCACCTCGTCCACCTGCGTCTTGTCCACGAACGCGGAAAGGATCTCCAAATTGACGGATTTCTCGTCCTTGCCCACCACCTGCCAGCCCGAATATGCCTTTTCCCTGCTGATGGGCGATGTCATGTCCAAATTGAGAAGTACCGCCTTTCCCAGATTCTCCCCGCTCACCTCGGGCAGGCGGAACACCTGGCTGTACACGTTCGCGGAGCTCAGGGTCACGATGGTGCGTATCTGGCGATTGCCCACTTGCAATGCGGTCTGCCGCTTCAATTCGTGGAGCGCTCCCAAGAATTGATCCCTGTCTTTTACCGCTCCCGCTTCCAGCGTCCCGGGCGGCAGGCGTACGCCGGCAAAATGCCACATGCCTCCGTCGGACAAGGCGATGCGCAGTGCTGCATCCGATATCTCAAGGCCCCCCGCGATGGGGTGAACCCGAAGCAGAGAAAGAAATTTGAGAAATAGTTGCGTGGCGTTCATGGGCATGGGATAAGTCCCGAAGAAACGGGCGCGATAAGCCCGGTTTCCGCGTTTACGGAAGCTACCGTACATATTTTTTTCGTGCGCCCCGCAACCGTTGACGATGAAACAATGGTTGCCTCTCCCGTATTCTGGGATACGCTTACTGATGCGGCATAGCTTCCCACCGAAAATGTATAGTCGCCCGAGTAATCTTTGTTGCGCACAAGCTGAAGCATTGCGTCGTCATTTCCCGCCCGGGCAGCCGCAAGCGCCCGTTCCCCCGCTTCAAACCCGATTCCCACGTTCAGAAAGCTTGAGACGAGGAACGAAAGCGCCACGCTCATCAGCACGCTGATGCCGCCGATAAGCATCACGAGCGAGAGCGTCGCTTGGGCGCGGCGGGCAAATGGCAAATGGCAAATGGCAAGTGGCAAATGGCGCATGGGTAGTAAGGGTCGGGGTCGTGCCTTGTTTATATTATATCACTATCGCCTGTCACCTATCACCTGTTACTTGTCTCCTGTCTTACGGGCTCCAGTTTATTGATATCTCATCAATCCTCGGGGTATTCCTCTGGGTGAGATCGGAAAACAACGTGACGCGGTAGCGGAAATACTGCTGATTGTTATGGAGGGTAAGGTCAAGCGGTACGGATGAATTTTGAACCGCCATATAGTACGTGTCCACCGTGCCATCGGGTCCCTTAAACTCCCATGATGGTTCGTTCGGATTATCACTCCCCGCAAACTGGAATCCAACCTCCGTGCCCGGTTCTGTCACCCCCGACCACATCACGGAATTCAGCTGTGCGCCACCGGTTACGTTGGTATCAAACGTGGACGAGTCAACGTACCCGCTCGTGGAAGTCGCTTCCCAGCTTGTCGCAACTTTGTAATTAATTCCATCGGGATTTCCACAATTGCTGTGGTTGTCGCAATTAAAACTGATCCAGCCAATGAGATCGTTCCATGCGTAGTCTGTGCCGGGGTTCGTGAATATACCCGCATCGATATTGTCGGGGACCACATACGCTTGGTACAAAGTTCCGCAACTTCCTCCATTATTGTGACAGTCAAAACTGATCCAGCCTACCGCATCGTTCCATGCCCAACCGGAAAGATTTCCTTCTCCGTCATTCGTAACTTTATAGTTGCCTTTCTCGGCGCAGTCGCCTGTCATCGCGCAATCAAAGTAAATGTTGCCGATGGAAGAGCTCGCATAACCGGTGAGTTTATATGAAGTGAGTATCACGTTCTCCGTGGGGTAGTGATAAAAATCAATCCATTCTATGACGTCATTCCACGCCCAATGGTTGTCAATCTCCGGACGCACGTTCGTGGTTGCCTGCACGCGCGCGGCATTCCACGCAAGCGCGCCCATTCCCGCGAGGACGGCGCATACGGCATATATCATATGTGTTCTTTTTATGTGCATGGCGGGATTATCACTCAAGATTTAAATAGATTCGCCCCGTGGTGCTCGTAAAATTGATATTACCCGAACCGGCGGAGAAACTTTCCGTGGGAGTGTGCGCGTCCACCAGCCCTTCGTGTCCCGGTCCCAACGACCAGTCGGTCTGCACCGTCACGAAATTTTTTGACCGCGTGAGATATCCCGTCAGAGTGCGCTCCGTGCCGCCGACTTTTCCGTATATCACGGTAATTTTCCTCGTTGAAGGGTCGTCGGTTCCGCCGCTTTCCAGAATGTTCCCCGACCCGTCCCGCCCCGCGCTTTCCAGATAAAAGTACCTTGTATAATTTTTGCCATCCAGCGTGACAATCTCGGGACCCAACACCTCATCTGACACTAAAGAAAACGGCGCATCGGAAGTAAGGTGGTAATGATTCAAAGGTCCCAACGCAAGCGCAGGCGTATCAATATTGTGCCAGCTGCTTTCCGCGAACGCACGTACGCTTTCCAAAAGTTCTTTTCCGACAGCGGTAGCCGATTGGCGCTCTTCCGCGTCCGTATTGCCGCGGAGCGCGGGCACGATAACGGAAACCGCCGCGCCGATGACCACCACCCCGACTGCCGAGGCAACAAGGATTTCCACAAGCGATTGCCCGCCGCGCGCCCGAAGGGCGTGGTGAATGGTGAATGGTGAATGGTGAATGGTCATTTTTCGTCGCTTGCCTGCCCGCCGTAATTTGAGTGAAGGAGGGCCACTTGTCGCATGGTTTTAAAAACTCACCGCGCCCGAGGCGCTTACTGAAATGGTTGCTGTTCCCCCGCCTGTGAGCGCAAGCGAAATATCCGGTACGGGTACGGAGAGAGGGCGGCCCGTTACTTGCTCAAAAACAATGTCCTCCGAATTTCCGGGGGAGATGCTTCCATAGCTCACCATATTGGGCAAAGTTCCCCGCGTGCGGATATTCCCCGGTCCATACGAACTCTTAAAAAGCGCATAAAAGGGGCCGTCGGGATTGTTCTCAAAGTGGACTCCCCAGTTGGACTCGGAATCCCCCGCAAGCGCCGCGCTTTGCGCCTCCCGGAGAAGCGCGGCGATTTGCCTCACCGCGGCATCAAGTTCCGTGGTTCCCCGTTTTCCCCTCAAGTTCGGAATCGTGATAAAACCGACCACGACCATGAGCGTGATTGCAATGAGGATCTCAAACAAAGTGAATCCTTTTCGTTGCCGCAAGTTGTCGGTCGTAAGTGGTACGTGCACTCTTCTATTATACTACACCGCCGCGTTCCGCTACACCTGCGAAGCGAGCTGGTAAATGGGAACGATGATGGCAAGCGCGATCCCTCCTACGATAAGCCCCATCAGCACCAAGAGTATCGGCTCCAAAAACGATACGAGCATGCGTATGCTGTTCTCCACGCGGCTCGCGTAAAAATCCGAAAGGGTCTTCAAGATCTGCTCCATGTGGCCCGCTTTTTCCGAAATGGCGATGAGGTTCGTGAGCATCCGGGGAAACACCAGTTCTTTCCGGAATGAATCGGAAATGGAGAGTCCCTTGGCAACGCCTTCGTTCGCGATGCGCAGGATCGCCTGCCGATAATCGTCGGACCCGACGACATCCGCGGAAATCTCAAGCGCCGCCACAATGGGAAGTCCCGCCCGCATGAGCGAGCTGAACGTGGACGCGAATCGCTGTACGGCGAGATCCCGATGGACTTTCTTCAGGATCGGCGCATGGCTTACGACGTACTCCACGACGCGCCTCCCCACGGGATTTCTTGTGAAAAAATAAAAGAGGAATGCGGCGCTGAATATGACCAATGCGAGAAACAGCACGATGTAGTTATTTACGAAAAGCCCTATCGCGAGAACTATCCTTGAAAACACGGGCGGGTCAATGCCGCTGTCCACGAATACCTTGGAAATTTTCGGTAACGCGAACGTGGAAAGAAATATGAAAATAACGAGCGACCCGGACAAGAGGATCGCGGGGTATACCAACACGGCTTTCACCCGGTTTTTGAGCGCCGCATCCTGCTCAAGCGAAGTGCTCAAATCCTCAAAGGTCTGCTGAAGGTTTCCCGATGCCTCTGCCGCTTTGATAAGGTTGATAAATACCGGCGAAAATTCTTGCGGGTGTTCCGCAAACGCTTCATAGAACGGCTTGCCGTGGCTCAAGCTGTCCCTGATCTCCAGCAAGAGATTTTTCACCGCCGGCTTGTCAAAGTCCACGATAAGGATGTTGATGGCGGAAAGCAGGTCTGTCCCCACGCTCAACATAAGCGAAAGGTATTTGGTAAGGAAAATCTTGTCGGCAATCTTGATTTTGCTGGAAAAAATTCCCTTTTTTTCCACCTCCATTTTCGTCACCGATACGGGGCGCAATTCCCGTTCGGCAAGCAAGCGCAGGACGCTCTGAACGCTTTCCGCGTCCACATCGTCCTCGTGAAGCCGTTCGCTTTTGTCGGTAGCCAGATAATGGTAGAGCATAAGATAGTTAAAAGTGCAAATATCAAAGTGTAAAATGACAGTTAAAAACGTAAAATGTTTCGCGGTTTATTTTGAAATTTTGCATTGTCATTGTGTGTTGTTACTTTTCCGCCCGAGGCGGATCCGCCTTCGGCGGAGATTTTTCAATTTTTCATTATTCCCGAATAACCCTCAGCACCTCTTCAATCGTGGTAAGCCCGAGCTGGACTTTCATCATGCCGTCTTCAAACATCGTCTTCATCCCCTGTTCGCGGGCGACTTTCTTGAGCGCATCAAGGTCAAATTGAGGGCGGTTGATAAGCCCTCTTATTGTATCATTCACATTAAATACCTCAAAGACGCCGAAGCGCCCCCGGTAGCCCGAGTTGCCGCACGTGGCGCATCCCTTCCCCTTGTAAAACGCCTTCGGGACGCTGCTCTCGGGGTCCGCCACATCCGCTTCTTTGAGTTGCGCGAGAATGGTGCTCTTTACGTCGTCCGGAGGATCGTATGAATAAATGCATGACGGGCAAACGCGCCGTACGAGACGCTGGGCGAACACCAGATTGATCGTGGATGCCACGAGAAACGGAGGAACCCCCAGGTCAAAGAGGCGCGGAATCGCGCTTGTGGCGTCGTTCGTGTGGAGAGAAGAAAGCAAGAGGTGCCCCGTGAGAGCCGCCTGGACGGAGATATCCGCGGTCTCGCTGTCGCGAATCTCTCCCACCATGATGATATTGGGGTCCTGGCGCAAAAGCGCGCGCAGTCCGGAAGCAAAGGTAATGCCCATCTGCGTGTTCACCTGAGATTGATTGATAAACCGCATATTGTATTCGATCGGGTCCTCGATGGTCACGATGTTCGCGTTCGGCTTATTGAGCATATTCATAAGCGCGTAAAGCGTGGTGGATTTCCCCGAACCGGTGGGGCCGCAGATGATGATCATCCCGTATGTCTTCTCCAGATTTTCTTTCACGAGCTCGGCGGTATCGGGAAGCATCCCGAGTTCTTCAAACGAAAGCGGTTTCTGCGTGGATTCAAGCAAGCGCATTACTACTTTTTCTCCGTAATAGGTGGGCATCACCGAAACGCGCACATCTACGACTTGCCCTACTATTTGATAGCGGAACCGCCCGTCCTGCGGTTTATAGTGTTCGTCGATCTTGAGGCCGGAAAGAATCTTGATGCGCGCGATAAGACCGGCGTGGATTGTCTTCGGAATGCGGATCATCTCGTGAAGGATGCCGTCCACGCGGTAACGCACCAAGGTGGCGTCTTCAAGCACTTCCATGTG
>MHLB01000049.1:964-5821 GCA_001818895.1 Candidatus Liptonbacteria bacterium RIFCSPLOWO2_01_FULL_53_13 | reverse complement strand
TCAAGCGAGCGGTTCAAAAGCGCCCTGTCTTCGTCAAGGCGTACATACGTGTCGCTTACCGCCTTGATAAGCCCTTCCCATTCGGACGGAATGCGCTCCCCGTCCCCCAGAAAATGCTTGATCTGCCGTTCAAGTACGCGGTGCATATATATTGGGCTATGACTCGCGGAAGGTCGCAATGGTCATCGTTTGATTATGGAGCTGGCACTTTTTTCCGGTCGCCGAGGTCGGGCAAAGCTCGCCGTAAGAATAGAACCCGATGACGGCCGCCTGCGGCCGCACGTCAACCCATCCTTTTTCTTCCGTCCATGATTTCTGGTTGATTTTCATGCGTCTGTGCTTTTGGCAATATGCTAGTGCGCGTTTTTGTGATTACCGTTCTTGCCGTTTCCGTTCTTGGCGCGTTTCTCCAAATCCTCTACTTCTTTTTTAAGTTCCACCATCTTCAATTCTCTCCCCACCATGGTTTTATTGACCGATTCCAATTCTTTCACCCGGTCGGCAAGCTCTTCCGTCCGCTCGGCTACTTTTGCCTCAAGCTCTTTGGTATAATTGGCAATCTTTTTATCCAGTTGCTTCTTCTCCGTAATGTCTTCCATGGCGAGGATAATCAGTTGTACCGAATCTATCTGTCTCGCATTGAGCACTATCGTTTTTTCCCCGATGGTTTCAAATACATGCAGGACCTCATAATTTTTTACCGTTTTTTTCTCCGGTAGGATTTCTTCCAGCAAACTCTTCAATTCCGGAATGTTCCATTGGCCGTTTCCCAATTCATATACGAATTTATTCTCCGTTTCCTCCGGTGAAACCCGAAAGCCCTCGTAGAATGTCGGGTTCGCTGAAATTACCTTAAGGTCGGGGTCGAGAATCAGAAATGACTCTCTTGCAACTTCTACCAGCGTTTTCATATAATGCAGAGCGAGTTTTCTCTCCTCGCCTTGCTGTCCTTCGTTGTTGTTCATCTTTTTATTTTTTAGCCCAAAGCCGACTTTCGCCATCTGTCCGCCTTGGGCGGAGCATGAAGGGACGGCGCTTTGGGCGAAAATTTTAACTGATGTTAATCCGACCTTTCCTGACCGCCTCTGGCGGTTACAACAAAAATTCGCCAACGCAAAGTTGGCGGATTCCTGTCTTGTCCTGTCGTAATCCCCTGAAACGGGGAAATAACCTTAATATCAAGATTTTCAAGGTTCGTGGGCCAAGCCCCTTGCGTAACAACGCCCTTTAATCTCCTCGGCGGGTCTGTGAATGTTAATTATAGCAAATGCTTTTATGGCAACAAGCCGGGCTTATGCACAGACATGATGTATGCCCCTTGCGGGCGGTTATTGGGAGCACCGAGAATACCCCGTAGCTTGGCCTACTCCGCCGAAGTAGCTTCGCCCGTCCTCCGCAGTAGCACTGCTACGGAGGATGGATCTACGAAGGCTGGACTACGGGGACAGTCGTTAGTCGTTAGTTTTGGTTTTAGTAATTCGCTTTTACGTAGTCCCTCGTTATTGGTCCGAAATTTCCCAGAGCCGGGCTAATCCCTGCTTCCGCTTGAAACTCTGCCAGTGCCGCACGAGTCATAGCGCCAAAGTAAGCGGTCGCGCCGACTTCGGCCAAAGCTTCCGCGTCTGGACCTTTATTTTGGGAGATTAAAAATTGTTGGAGGGTTTCTACGTCGTTCCCCCTGCTGCCTTGTCCAAGATTCGTTGCAATCGCTCGAACTTGCTGGCCGAAAGCGGAAGCGGAAGACCCTTGTTGCGCGGCCCGTTGCGCCTGGAGCGACTGCAAGGTCACTCTTAAGCCGTTCAGTTGGGCCTGCAGGGCGGCATTCGCATCTGATGATGCTGTCGGCGGAGTTTGCGAAACGACGAGAGGACAGGCGGCGAATGCGCACGTTGGCCCTTGTCGCGAGACATAGCTTCCGTCCGAGCACTGCATCGCTTCCATGGTGCATGCAATCGGGCTTGGCGTTGATGTCTGGACGGCGGGTGAGGAAGTCGGAGCCGGTGTCGGTGTCGGCGTCGGAGTTGCGGGCGCGCCAGCCGATGAAGGCATGGCAACCGCGTTTGAGTCCAAGGTAACTGCGGTCTGCGCCAATGCCCGGCCATTGAGCGTTGCGCCGGTATTAAGCACGATTGCCGTTTGACCCAATATATTTCCATTGAAAACGGAAGTCGTGCCAAGGGTCGTCTGCCCTGCGACCACCCAGAAAATATTATTCGCCCGCGCGCCGCCCGCGAGGATAACCTTCTTAGCGGAGCTGATATTAAGATTCTGCGCTACCTGGAAAATCCAGATGTCGTTTGCACCGCCCGAAAGGGTGACATCCGTTGGTATGGTAAGACCGGTGCCCCATTTGTAAACATCGGGAGCGAGCGTCAGCCCGCCGATATTCCCTGCGCCCAGTTCGGTAACTCCGGGCGCCCGTCCCATAGCGTCGGTGTATGCGGTTTGCATATCAAGTACCGCCGTGGTCAGGTTGGCGGGAGTCGGGTCGGCATAGCCGGGCGCGTATACTTTTCCGGTAACTTGCGCCGATGTGGAAAATGCGCTCGCCGCGGGAAGAGTGAGCGCGAATCCTGTTATATAGCTCGCAGCTGCCGGGCTAAGTCCGATATCCCCGACGACTGAAGTGGCTCCGGTAGTTGATACGCCTGTTTTTGCGAGAATCGCAAAATTGCCCGATGCGCCGAGATTTACCGTTGCCGGGCTTGCCGCGAGCGCGGCAATCGGTCCGCTGAGGCCGAGCACGAAGGAAATGATGAGTATGGTTGCCGAATTTTTCTTAAAGTTTTTCATATTTTTTATTTATATTTATTAGTTAATTAACGCTTGAACACAACTTCCTTGTCGCTTTTTTTGGTCTTCACGATGTGAAACGGCTGGGTGAACGCCTGGGTTACCATCGCGCCGGGAGCGGGCGAGGTTTCTTTCACTTGGACCTCCAGGGAATTCTCCTTCTCAAGGATTCCCGTAACTTCAATGTTATATCCTCCCGTGGAATGGCTGCCCTGTGCCACGGCGATAATCATTTCATTGTTGAAATCAACGACGGGGAGAGCGGGCTTTTGCGACACTCTTGCATAGGCAACTTCCCACAGGTTTTTCCATTCGGAGGCATCTTTTATGACGTAGTCCTTTCTGTCCTCAAGGCCGCTATATCCGCTTTTCCCCATGCTCTCAAAAGATTGTATTTGCTCCGAAAAAGACGGCTGTGTAGCAACGGGCGCAGGCGAAGGCGCCTTCCGGTTCAACGCAAAGTAACCGATGACCCCGACAAGTATCACGGCGGCGATAATGACTGCGACGTTCGCAAAACCTTTTTGATTCATATTCTTGAAATTATTGGTTTATATTAAAAATTGTGACCTTGATGATTATTCTCTCCCTCTCCCTCTATGCCCACTATCCATTATTCACCATTCACCATTCATCATTCATTATTCATTATTCATTATTCACTCCCTCTACTCCTTACTTATTACTATTCTCTATTCTCTATTCTCTATTCACTATTCACTATTCTCTACTTCTTACTTCTTGCTATTCACCATTCATCATTCATCATTCACTATCCATTATTCTCTACCCACTACCCAGAATACACCTCCGGCGGGGAAAGCGCCAATTCCGGGAGATCGCCTTGATTATGGATTCCCGCGGAGTCAATTAATAACGCAAGCAACCACTCGCACGGGCGCCGCTTCCACATCAAATTTCGCGGGCAGGGCCCACACTTCAAAATCGCCTGCGCCGACCAGTGGCTCCAGGTTCGTGAGGTTTTCTATGATAAGGACTTCGTTCCCGAGCAGTATCTTATGTACATCAAACGGCGGGCGATCCGGGCTGGGAGTGTCGGTCCCGACGATTTTGATGCCCAATGATACGGCTTTTTTGGCGAACCCTTCGCTTATCTCCGGGTATTTTTCGTAGTATTCCGGCTCGCGGAATTTTTTATAGAATCCCGTCATCACCAATACGATGTCTTTCTCGTTCTCCTTGATGCCGTCCAAAAGCGGCTCGTCAATGACGGATTTTCCCCTCGCGTCAATAAGGACTCCCCTCCCCGTGAACTTTTCAATACTTATCTCCGACAATCGCTTTCCGTTCTCCAGCATATGGAACGGCGCGTCCATATGCGTGCCCGCGTGCATCCCCGTCGTGATGCGATAATCGGTGTACCCGTCTTTATGCAGGTCGGCGATTTGAACGAATTCCGGAACCGGGTCGCCCGGATAGACCGGCATGTCGGCGGTGAAAGTATGCGTGAGGTCAATGTATTTCATGGGTTCGTTTTAATTATACCAAATCCCGCCCGAGGATGCGTCTCGGCTGGATTTGGGGAAAACGAGGGCTGCGAAGGACCGCTATTGCGCGGGAATGAACGGCTGATAAGAGGAGTTGAATCCTGTTTCAATCTGCTCTACGGAAGACAGCTTTTTATCTTCCACCGTTACTTTCAGCAGGAGGCCGTTTCCCGTTTCCGGAGAGAAGTTCTGGTCAAACACGAAATTGCCCAAGCCGTATGCAACGTAGCCCCCTTCGTATGCTTCCACTTCCTGGACCGCGTGGGAGTGGTGGCCGATGATGAGGTGTGCGCCTGCGTCAATCAGGGATTTGGCTGTGCTTTCCTGGTCGCTATCGTGGCGCGTCTCATATTCACTGCCCCAGTGCAGAGAGACCACAATCAAATCCGCAATCCTTTGCGCTTCTTTGATATCGTAGATTGCCTCGTCAATGTCCAGAAAGGATATCGCCGGGCTTGCCGTTTTTGAGCCGAGCGAGGGCGCGACGAGGCCGGTATATCCCAAAAAGGCGATTCTCGTGCCTTTCACTTCGCTCACAAGCGGCTTGTGCGCTTCA
>MHLB01000049.1:804-934 GCA_001818895.1 Candidatus Liptonbacteria bacterium RIFCSPLOWO2_01_FULL_53_13 | reverse complement strand
CTTGTGCGCTTCAACATAGTCCATTCCCCCGCCGATAACTCCTATGCCGGCGTTTTTAAGGAGAGTAAGCGTGTCTTCTGCGGCGTCAGCCCCGTAATCCCAGAAATGATTGTTCGCGATGGAAAGCACG
>MHLB01000049.1:0-761 GCA_001818895.1 Candidatus Liptonbacteria bacterium RIFCSPLOWO2_01_FULL_53_13 | reverse complement strand
CCCTGAAGGAATAAATGCTTCCGACGTTTGTTCCCCTTGCGGATATCGGGCCTTCCAGATTTCCGAAAGCGATATCCGCATTTCTCAAGAAGTCGGCTGTTTCCAAAAACGGATAACGCCAATCGTTTTTCCTCTCCATGATATCGCCGATAAGCCGCGACAGCATAATGTCTCCGGCAAAAAGCATGGTGACCGGCTCGTCGTTGTCCGGCTGGCCGGGGACGCTGGCCTCGGGAAGAGAATTAAGTTCAGATTCAGAGGGCTCCTCCTTGAGGATGGTTTGCCGGTTGAAAAAAGCGGTTCCGATGACCAGCAAAACAGCTCCCAGCACAAAATACGCGTGCGGGCGCTTCGCGTGCTCCCTTACCGCATCAAAAAATCCGTTGGCAATCGCCATATATGACAACTATAACCCAAATTCACTTTTGCCATAAAACTTGCCTTTTCACGGCTCGTAGTGCGCAGTAGTTCTTAGCCCTGCGAATAGTTACGGATTAAACGGACTTACGTTGTACCAGAAACCCTTCTCGCAGTTTGAAGATAGCGGGGACCAAAAAAATTCATGGGCATCTTTCCCGCAATTCACTATCGTGCGAGAGTTCACAGATACGGCATACCCAATAAGATTGAGGTTCAAGAATATGAAAACGCCGCACAAAACCAGTGCGGTAAAAAAGCGCGTCGCCCGATCTAATGCTTTCAAACCCGTGATTACCAGATAGAAAAACAAGCCAACGCCCAGAAGACACGCTAAAACGAAT
>MHLB01000048.1:7710-8158 GCA_001818895.1 Candidatus Liptonbacteria bacterium RIFCSPLOWO2_01_FULL_53_13 | reverse complement strand
TTTGTGCGTCGCGACTTCGTAGATTGCGGAAAGCCCGACTAACACGTAAACAATCGTGGAGATCACCGATGACTGACCTCCAAGAACTTTTGCTCCGAGCTCCCATCCCAAAAGGCCGAAAAGAAGCCAGTTTAACCCCCCAACCACAAGAAGAATGAATGCTACTTTATGCATTGCTATTTGTGATTTATGAGATTGAGCCGACCTTTGGAGATTGCTTTCATTATAACATATGGGAGTATGAAGCAATGACTAATGACTAATGACGGAAAGGGCTGATTATTCCCGCAACCGGCGGAAAATCGCCGCTTCCACCTCCTCCCTGTCCATGCCGTATTTCGTGCGCGAATACTCTTTCATTTTTTGTGCGAGTTCAAGGTTGCCTTTCGCCCACGACTGCGTGCCGATCTTCAGATTGAACGGTTTGCTGGTCTCGCCGTTAATCAAA
>MHLB01000048.1:0-7687 GCA_001818895.1 Candidatus Liptonbacteria bacterium RIFCSPLOWO2_01_FULL_53_13 | reverse complement strand
CAAAAGCTTCGCGAACGCGTTCAAGTTATCAATGCTGATGAGGTCGTTCAGGTCAAAATTCGGCTCAAACTGTTTTACCAGAAACTCCGCGTCCTGCACGCCTACGCGGAATGCGATCTGGCTCCCGACGTTCCCGAACACCGCATCGCGGATCTTTTCTTCAAGCTGGGCGATGAACTGGTGCGCGATGGTCATCGTGAGCCGGTATTTGCGCGCTTCGGAGAGAATGGTGGAGATGGAATCCGTCGTGAAATTCTGGAACTCGTCAATGTAGAGGTTGAAATCGCGCCGCTTGGTCACGTCCGCAATATCCACGCGCGAGAGCGCCGCCATGAGAATCTTGCCGGTAAAGACCATGCCCAAGAGCCCCGCGTTAATGTCGCCGATGCGCCCCTTGGAAAGATTGATAAGGAGAATTTTCCCCTCGTCCATCGCGGCGCGGAAGTTGAATGCGGATTTCACCTGCCCGATGATGGGGCGCATGTAGTCGTTGGAAATGAAGTTGTTGAACTTTGAGGTGATATAGGGCGTCATATTCGCCAGGGACGCCTCTCCGCCCGCCTTGATCGCTTCTTTCTCCCAGAAATCAACCACAACGGGATTACTGATGCGCTCAAGCTTGCGGCGGCGGAAATCAACGTCCGTGAAGATGCGCGGGACTTCTATGAGCGTTGCCGGTTCGTTTTTCATGTCTTCCATCAAAAGCAGGAGGGCGTTTCTCATGTATTGCTCGAACATCGGGCCCATCGTTTCCTGCGAGAACAACTTGTTAAAGATGCTCTGCATTTCGTTCACGATGAACGTTTTTTCCTCCGGCCGGTCAAAATTGTAGTCAATCATATTGAGGCCCAGGGGGCGCATCAGATCCGAAGGGTCAAAAAGGATCAGGTCGTCCACGCGGTTTTGCGGAATATGCGACAGCGCGTTTTCCACGAGGTCGCCGTGCGGGTCAATGAGCGCGAGCCCTTTGCCTTTCTCAATATCCTCAATCACCATATTGCCCAAAAGCGTGGATTTCCCCGTGCCGGTCTGCCCGATGGCGTAGACATGGCGGCGGCGGTCGTCGTCGGTGATATAGACGGGCTTTCTCTGCCCGCGGAACGAGCTTTCGCCGATAAGCGTTCCCTGTGCGGGCAGGTTTGACGGAGGCGCGGCTTCTTTTGACTTCAGCCACTTCACGCGCGGGGTTTCCGTTCCTGAGGTCGGGAAGTGCACGAAGGACGCGATCTCTTCGCTCGTTAAAATCATGGACTTCCCCGCATCAAACGAACGGAACACGAACTGCGTCGCAAGCGCCTGCGGGTTCTTCGGTTTTACCACTTTGAACTCGTTGCGGCTGGGGCTCCCGAATTGCTGGAAGCCCGCGGCCATCGCATCCACCAGATCATTCGCCTGAAACGGCGTTGAGGCGGAGGCGAGAATCCGCACGTTCACGTTGAACATCGGCTTCGTGATTTTCGCGGTCAAAATTTTCACCGCCTCGTCGTCTATGACATGCTCCTGTTTTTCTCTCTCTTCAATCTCCGGATTGAATGCAGTCTTGATGTCGTGAAACTTCACCGGGAACGAGCGCAAGATGTGGCGCAACGATTTGCCTTTTTTAAGCGCTTCCAGATAACTTTGGATGCGTTTCTTGTTGTCTTTGTGCGCGGGCATCGCGACCACTTGGAGCGCTGCTCCCTCCCCTACTTCGTTCACTTTGGACAGCGCGCCGAGTACGGACGCGAATGAATCCGATTCAAGCTCCTGATACGTGCGGATGGGCAGAGCGTAGTCCTCTTTTTGGAGCAGATACGCGCCCGCCGTCGCGCCGTTCGGGTTGAAGATATTGTAATCGTCGCCCGCGCGCTCCACGGAAGCGCCCGCCCAAAGCCCCTGGATCTGCTTTGCCGTCACCTCGCTCATCTGCTTCGGCACCGCGACATAAAAATGAATTTCCTCTCCCACGTGCGGAACGGCGACCTCAAACACGAACGGGCGCTTCAGCGCCGCAAGGTTCGCGACGAGCTGTTCAAACCGGTTGATCTCTATTTTAAAGTCCTTTTCCTGCTGTGCGCCCGGCGTGCCCGTTTTCTCTTCTTTTGAAATTTTGACAAGCAAGAGCACGAGTTCAAGCGAGCGCTTCAGATTGCGCGTCTGAAAATGCCGGAACGCAAAATAAATGCCGTAGAGCACGCCCGCGCCGACCAAGATGCCGATAAGGAAATATACAACGGTCATCGGATGATGGATTCAGTATACCATATTGCGCTTCAGCGCCCGAATGACCAATCCCTAATTGACCTAATTTCTAATCTTTACGCAACCTCGCTTTGGTAACAGGTCTCGCAATACACGATTTCCGGCCTCTCGGGGGCATACGAGGTTTCAAATTCGTTGGGACAGGGCTCCCCTTTGGCATGCGAGGGGTGGATGCTGGTGTTGGCATAGACACCGTTTGCGGACTTCTCTCCGGCGCAGTGGCAAGAGCGGTGCCAGAGGTGGGGTTTGTTTCTCCACGCGATACGTTCAAAGTGCCTGCAATTAAAACACATCCTCGGAAGTGGCAGGTGCATTTGCCGGTAGAATTGAAGCTCCTCGCGCGTGAGGCGAAATGCCGTCGGACAGCTTGACCCGCATCCCCATGGATGATCGTTTTTCTCTTCGTGCGCGCATTGAATAACTTCCTCCAAAAGCTTGTCGCCTGCGTCTTCAATGCGGTCCGGCAATTCGCTCGCTTTCTTAGTAACCGAATATATCCGCTTCTCAAATTCGCGCCAGCGGAAGCCTTGTTTCTCGATATCGTCACGCTCAAGTGGAAAATATTCCTGCGCTTGCGTTTCATTGTAGCCCCACGGACTCATATCTGGCGGGAAGAACTCTCCGTATGAATAGACACGCCCTCCAGCATCGATGTAGGGCATGTCAGCCATATGTTTTTTAATTTTGTCGACAAGCGCGCCATACTCTTCTTTGGAATATGGCTTATTCAAAATGCAATACTTTTTGCTCCGAATCCCCACGCATCCGAAAAGATCGCTTGACTGCGTGCACCCAATAATATATTCGGAACCCGTCGTGGACATGGAGTAATATGAAAAGCGCAAACGCGAAACATTCGGGCCACAACCGATTGTTTCATAGTTAAGTTCTGCGTGGGGACCGGACGAGGTGAGATCTACGCTGTCTTTGATGGGTCCGTAAATAATGCTTTGGCAGTTGATACAATTCTGCGCGTTCCCCGCAAAGAAGCAGTTGCGTAGCTCGGCGGCGTTGTACATATAATCCCCGGTGCAATCCTTTGTCTGCACACTGTGCCTGTATTTCACGGGGTTTTGTTTTCGCAGTTTCTCAAAACGTTCCTTTGCGCGCAGAAGCCCCGACCATGTGCCTATCTGGAGTTCCTCAAGTTTTGCCGCATATGCTTCTTTTGAGTACGGTTCGTTGAATATATAATAATTTTTGCTCCGCAGGCCGGTACAACCGAAACAATTCATACAACCGCTACAATTCTCGCTGAACCACACGTCGGTGCACGCGGTACAGTCGCGCGAAAAAAACGTTTTATAGCAATTATTGCAGTTGATACAGTAGTAGCACAACTCGCAATACTGGCAATTGACCATATCGAGACATTGCTTGCTGTCATGGAGTGTAACGCTATACGCGCTATCTTCCAGATATCCGCTATCAAAACAAAGATAACAGTTTTTCGAATAACCCGTCATGCCGTAATCAGAGTTTACCGACGGTCCCCACTGGAGATTCCACGGAACCACATGAAAAAGTTCTCTCATTTGCTCAAAGAAGGGTTTTGAGAAGTCGTAGTCGCGGCCGTATTGCATGGGATCCCACGCATCACTTACCCAATAATCATAGTCATACGGAGGTATCGGGGAATCCGGTGGAAGTGTGGTAAAGATTTTTTTACCGGTTGCCGCACAGGTGCGCGAATATAGATATCGCATGTTATAGAACGACATCCGACGCATGGCACGGCATTGCCAGCACCATGTCGGCGGGGGCACTTTGATCTTCTCGTAGAAATTAAAATCCTCCGGTTCTATGGTGAACGGCTGTTTGCAATTCTGACAATTTTTCGTTTCGGAATTCATGGCATTACGACATTCTAACATTCTGCAGAATGTTAGAATGTTCTGACTTACGCTATCTCTGCATTATAACAGCTCTCACAGTATACGATTTCGGGGCGGTCGGGCGCATACGAAGTCTCAAACTCGTTGGGGCAGGGCTCCCCTTTGGCATGCGAGGGGTGGGTACCGGTGTTGGTATAGACGCCGTTTTCCGATTTCTCGCCTGCACAGTGGCAAGAACGGTGCCAGAGCTTCGCGGGATTGCGTTTCCGCAAGCGCTCAAAATGCCTGCAGTTGGGACACAGGCGCGGGAGCGCGAGATTCATCTTGCGGTAAAACTGGAGTTCCGGAGGAATGAGCTTGAAGGCGGTTGTGCAATTGTCATTACAGTTGCCTTCGTGAGCGCACCCGATGGTTTCTTCAAGAATTGAATCAGTGACGTCGCGAATATGGTCCGGCAATCCTTCCGCATTTTTGGTGACCCGATAATTCTTCGTATCGGGGTCGCGCCACGTAAAACCGAGTTTCTCCGCCTCATCTTTGATGAGGGGCATATATTCTTGCGCCACGGTTTCGTTATAACTGAACTGCGAAAGTTCAACCGGAAAAAATTCGCCGTATCGGTAGACCCTGCCTATCGCGTCCGTATATGGCATTGCATTCATGTGCACAATGATCTTGGGCTCCATGCTTTCATATTCTTCTTTCGTATATTGTCTATTGAAAATGCAGTACGATTTATCCCGGAGCCCCACGCAACCGAAAATATTGTTGCAGTTATGGCAATTATATGAATACTTGACACGGTGCCCGGTCCAGATTTTCTTCGCGCAGATGATATCGCTACACATACGGCAACTGATGACCTCATAGCATCGCTCCCCTCCGCTTAACGTGAAAACCGACTGGCAGTCGCGGACGGGCTTGCCGTAGGGATGATAGATGTAGCGAGAATCTTCCACCGCCTCGCCAAGCGAATCAAAACAACTATGACAGTTTTTGGCATGCGTAAGCACGTCGCCGGTGGAACGGGAAGAATAGAAAATTCTCGCGTGACGGTAAGGATACGCGAGGCGCATTTCATCAAACTTCGCCTTTGTCGCGGAAAGGGCTTGATAGCTCCCTAAGCCATATTCGCCTATTTTTTTGAGATATTCCTCCTTTGTATATTGCCGATTAAATATATAATACGATTTATTCCTCAATCCGACGCAGCCGAAACAATTCGTACAGCCGCGGCAATCGTACAAAAATGCGGAGTTGACGCATGCCGTGGAAAAGGCAGAGAAAGAAGTAGCGTAGCACTCGTTGCAGTTCACCAATTCGTAACAAAGTTCGTTTCTGAACGCTTTTTTTAGATCATACGAATCTTTGTTGAGGTCAACCTGTTCGGCGTAGCCGCAATTCTCGTTGTCAATTCCGGAAAATACCAAATAGCAATTCTTGTGATTAAGGACTGAATTGCAGTAGTCGCTGTTCGTTGAATTCGTGGAAACCACATTCGGCCAGGGAATTTTGCTCATCAGCTCCTTGAACTGGACGAAAAAGTTTTGAGAAAAATCGTAGCTCTTCCCGTAGTCAAGCGGATTCCACGCATCGCTCCACCAATATTTCTGGTCATATACCACTATGTCTGCATCCGGCGCAAACATGGAAATCAGATTTTCGCTGTGCCCCGGAGCTTCGCATGCGCGGTGATAGAGCGAGCGCACGTTCCTGAACGCCGTTTGCCTCTGTAACCTGCACTCCGGGCAAAACGTCGGCGGGGGGACGTCTATTTTTTCGTAAAACGCAAAATCGTCGGGTTCTATGGTGAACGGGTCATGGCAGTTCTGGCAGGTTTTGGTTTCGGAGGCCACGTTCTTATTATACCTGGATTCCCGCCTGCGCGGGAATGACGTCATGCCACCTCGCTTTGGTAACAGGACTCGCCCTTCGACAAGCTCAGGGTGAAAGTTGCTATTATGCTACTTCGCTATTATAGCAACTTTCACAGTACACGATTTCCGGGCGGTCGGGAGCGTAACTGGTCTCAAATTCGTTGGGGCATTTCCCTTCGGGGTGGTGTGAGTGCTTTACGGTATTTGCATACACGTTATAGTCGCATGCGCACTTGCGGTGCCAGAGTTTCGGCGGATTTCTTTGCGCCATCCGTTCCGCGTACCGGCAATTCGGGCAGGTTCTCGGGAGCGGAATGCTTATCCGGCGATAGAGTGCAAGCTCCTCGGGAAGAATGCGGAATGCCGTCGTGCAGTTGTGCAGGCATTTCTGCCCGTGCGAACATCCGATGGTTTCCGAAACAATTGAATCACCCGCTTCGTTCACGTGATCCGGTAATTCTTCCGCCTTCAAGGTTACCGTATAATTTCTCTCCTTCGGGATGTTCCACCCATATCCTTCGACGACCGCTTTTTCTTGGGAGAGCGGGAAATATTCCATCGCAACCGATTGATTATAGGCAAACGGGCTTGTTTCAACCGGGAAGAATTCACCGAATCCATACGTTCTGCCCTTCGCATCGCGATAAGGCATTTCCGCCATGTGCGCCCGTATTTTTTCCGTAAGTTTTTCATACTCATCCTTTGTATATTGCTTGTTCAACACGCAATATGATCTCTTTTTCACCGAAACGCATCCGAACGAATCGGCGCATCCGACGCATCCGTCGGAATACCATATGCGGGAGCACCCCGTGCGGAGCATGGAGCATCCGACAGCCGCAGTGCTTTCAATGGCGCTTATGGTTTCGTAGCAAAGTTCGCCGTTCGGATACATGTGATTAGTGTCGTATGAATCTTTCCCGTTGGTCAAAACGAACGAGTACGCGCAGTGCTCGGCATGAAAAGCAACAAAAACCTCTTTGCAGTTCTTGCTTTCAATAATGTTGTCGCCCGTCACATTCACGGAATTTTCCGAAATTGCCCACCGATGGATGTTCCGGAGCAGGAACGCGCGGAACTTTTCCCCGAACTCGCAAAGCTTCGCATATCCTCCGAGGTCCAGCTCTTTAAGTTTGTTCTCGTATCCCGCTTTAGTGTAAGGGATATTGAAGATGTGATATTGCTTGTTCCTTAAATTCACGCACCCGACGCAGTCGCGGCAGTTGCGGCAGTTCAACAAGAACCATGAGTTCATGCAACCTATGGAATTCCTGCTGTACCGCAATGCATACGACTTATCGCAATTCACAATCTCGGCGCAAAGTTCGTCGTCGCGGACCATGGAGCACGAGGTGCAATTTCTTATATTCACGATCTGCGGGGAAGAATAAAAACTGTCTACCGAATCGCCGATACTGAAACACATATAACAATTGTTGCAGCTGATCGCGTGATTGCAATAGTCGCTACGCGCCGAATTCTCGTTGATAAGCGCCACGCGTGGCACTTCTTCCAGCAACTCGCGGAATTGCCGGAAAAACGGCTTTGAAAAATCGTAGTCCGTTCCGTATTGCATCGCGTCCCATCCGTCTCCCCACCAGCACGGCGGGCAATATACCGGAAAGGGCGCTTCGGCATCATACATGCTCACTATGCTCTCGCCGCATAAACTGCAGGTTCTTTTGTAAAGATTCAGAAGATTTCTGAACCCGAACCGCCTTTGCATCCTGCATT
>MHLB01000047.1:15459-16470 GCA_001818895.1 Candidatus Liptonbacteria bacterium RIFCSPLOWO2_01_FULL_53_13 | reverse complement strand
TGGAGCGCTTCCGAAGAGACGCCGAAATTTTTCAGTGTCTCCGTGATGCCCGCCTCCACTTCTTTTTGCGACACCGCCTTCTGGTCGCCCTCAAGCGAGATACTCAACTCGTCTCCGCGAATGGTAATCTCGGTCACTTTGCCCTGGTTGATTTTCTCCGTAAGCTCGCCCAAACTCAATTTTTGCGGCTCCGCGACGGGCGCGGAGAAAAACGAGAAAAGATACGACACGAGCATAAGTGTGAGCACCGCCCACAGCAGATTTTTATAGAAGTTGGACATGGGATAAAGTGAAAGGTGACATGCGACATGCCACGCACAACATGGTGAATATGTTCAGTTGCAGAGAATACGATAGCAGAGAAAAACCGCTTTGGGAAGACCGGAGCAATCACGACGGATTTATTCGCGTTATTACCTCTCAAATTCGCATTATTCGCGATTACTTTGCCATTATTTTCGCGCTCTCCTCCTTGAACTTCGCCACCTCTTCTTTCACGATATCCTGCAGATGAGGGACATTGGCACCGAGGAACGCAAGGAGCGCTTCCTCGCTGGGGGTTTCGCCGCCCAGGATTTTCTCCAGCTCCTCCTGTTTCTTTTCGTCAAGCCCCTCCACGACGCGGAGCAGTACGCCCTGAAAAATAATTTTCCCGACGCGCAAGAGCGCGTCCTCCTGCTTGTCCTTCGGAAGCGCGGAGAGCCCGAGGTCGCTTATGATAGTTTGTTTGATGGAGTCGTCCATGGTCTTATTTATTCTACCATATTATTGCTTGTCGTATGCATCAAGCACCCTCCCGTATTCCCGCCAGATGAGAAAACCATACTTTTCAAAAAGAGTTCCCATCGTCATATCTTGAGCTTCATCATCGAGTCGGAGATTGCGGACTGCTTCAAGCAACAAAACAAAATTTTTGGAGATTGGGAATCCAAATGTGTCTCCCGTAGGTATGGTTCCCCGTAAAATCGCATGTTGTTCAACGAGGTCCATTCCATGCCGTACGTCGGGGAC
>MHLB01000047.1:11224-15441 GCA_001818895.1 Candidatus Liptonbacteria bacterium RIFCSPLOWO2_01_FULL_53_13 | reverse complement strand
TCGTTGGGATGAAGTTGAGACATGGCATTCGCAAGCTTGTTCTCCGGCGACCCTACGAATCGCTCCCAAAGTTTATCCTGACTTGTTTCCGCGCCAGCCGCGCCTTGTTCCGCGTGTTCTGCCGCATGCGAAATATCATATTCTGCAAGCTGCTCAGCAGATGGAGCTGCACCGCCTACCGGATGGCTTTCCGACCAATCGCCATAGTGCACCGGCTCGCGCGGCGACCATTTCGGACGCCAGCCGCGCGGTTCTTCGACATGCGTGACTGGTTTTTCGGTGAGAGGCACTTCTTTCACACTGCTTGCTTCTACTCCCGCGCCCTTCGGTTTTATCGTCGCATGCTCGTAAGCAACCACCTTTTCATTCTCAATAGTAATTTTGCCCTCGTCATCCAGCCGAATATGCACACCCGGCTTTCGAATCCACGTTTCCGTACCGTTGGCCTTGATGAAATTTTGATCTACAAGAAGTTTTGCGGTTTCGCGGTTCAAGATATCCTGCTTTAGCGCACCACTCGTGTCGCCTTCTAACTCCTCTGCGGTTATTGGCTTCCAATGATGTTCCGTGGCATCAGCATTATACTGCGCGAGGAATTTCTCTTGATCGCTTGCGAACCGCAGTTCCAGCTGCCTTTTTACGGGGTGCCAAATACCTTCTTTGTCTCCCAGCAAGCTTGCTTTCTCAAATTCAGCGGTCTCCGCAACGTGAGGCGGCCCTTGATGCCAAAGTTCCTTCCCAAGGTGAGCGTGCTTTTCATCAATAGGTAATTCCGCGGGCGTAGCTCCGCCTGTAACTTGCGCGCGGGGAATGTCTGGAGAGATGGGGGCATTTTCAAGTGCGCCTTGCCTCGGAACCCCTGGGGCGGTTTCCTCAAATGGGCGCGACACATTCATTCTCCAGCGTTCATCGGGAGTCATTGTTGAAGCGATTGGCTCCGGCGATGGCACGGGAGAAGGATCGGCAGAGGGAGGAGACTTAGAAACATGCGTTCCTTCCTGCGTGCCGGGCGGCGCAGGTGCAGGTTCGGGTGCCGGCGTTGGTCCCGCAGGGGAGTATTTTGAAACTATCGCCTCGCCAAGGTTATGCGGATGTAGTTTTGTCGGCACCATGAGCTCGGCAACTTTGGGAATGTAGCCTTGTTCCAAAATATTCCACCAACTTGCGGTTCCCGCGCCGAGCGCCGCCATTACGAGGCCCTTCTTTATTTGTACTTTCCTTCGCGCGGACGCCAGAGCTTCAAATTTTTCCCGGTATTGCTTTTCCAGTTTTGCAACGAGTTCCGGCGTGAGATGTTCGGCGCCGACAAACTGTTGTTCCACCTCTTTCAGCTCTTGTTCCTTGGCCTTAACAGCGCCTTTCGCGGACTCTTCATATTTCTTCCCGCCCCATTGGCCGACAAGCATAGAGGTGAACCCGCGCGCGAGTCGCGTTCCTGCAATACCGGCGAACGTCGTGGCAGTCACGGTGCCGGCCGCATAGCCGCCCGCCGTCAAAAGGAAAGCGGAATAGGCAATCCGTCGTTCGCGCGGGATGCTTGCCCATTGCGAAAGAGCTCCGCGGGCAAGCTTTTTAAGGAGACCACGCTTTCGCGGCGGGAGCTCGCTGATTTCCGCCGCTTGAAGCACCTCATATTCTCCAGCCACGAATTTTTTGAACAAATCTTCTCGATGCGCACCTCCGGATTCAAGCGCGCGGAGCGAGCGATCTTTGGCGGCATCGTAGTCAACCTTCGCGGACTCGCGCGCGTAGAGAATTCGCGCGGTTTCAAGCCCATTTAAATTTCTTCCCTCACCGGAGAGTGCGCCGTGGAATGCCCTGAAACGCTCTTCCGCCGCTTGATATGCCGGATCGTTCCGCATGCGGTCCCGATCCGCTTGATCGGAGGCGCTTTCAAACGCCCTGATAAGCGCAGAGTCGCCCGCATGGATAGGCGCGCGAACGCGGATCTGCTCAACAAGTGATTCAAATTTTTCGGGAGCGGTTGCCTCTTTCCCTTGTATTTTGGCAAGCAGTTTTCCTATGCCCGACTTCGTGAATACCGTATTCCACCCCTTCATATCCTTACGAAGCGCAGCATGCGTTTTAGCGTATCGGTCACGCGCGGACGCGAGCGCTTCCTCGGGAGAAAGCTCTCGCTCAAACTCAAGTGCGCCAAGTTCCCCCTCTGCGGGAGACGAACGAATCGGTTCTTGATCTAATGCCCCGCCGTCTTGCTCCGGGAGTGGCACGCCACGATTTCCGGCACTTTGAGATGCATCTGTTCCTTGCTGCCCAGTGTGCGTGCGCCGCCAGTCGTGAACGGCGTTTTTTCCCTTGTGAACTGCTTGTCTCACTTTTGCCTTGAGTCCGGTCGCCTGGAGCTCTTGGAGTATGCCCTCCTCTTTCTCAATAAAGGCCGATCTCTCCGAGGGTTCGCCAAGCCGTTGAACAGAAACAGACCTCATGCTTTCATACGCGGCTTTTTTCGCCATCGCCTCATACGCGATAGTCGCCTGCTCGGTGTTTGCTCCCCATCTGCGGAGAAGCGGGAGAAACGCATTGCGCCGATCCTTTTCATCGCCCTGCATATTCGCTACTTCACTAAATGCATGACCGATAAAATCACGGTCAATTTTTTTAAAGGCGCCACCCATATAGGCGCGATCAATCTTATGTTTCGCAAGCTTCCCCAGTATTCTGTCGAGCTTCGCCTGACCTTCGATGTGTGAAGTGCGGGCTTCAGCAAGATGCGCCTCGGGGCCTGCTTCTCCTTGACTGTCTTCAGGCGCGTCGCGCTCTTCGTCCACGCCTCCCGCGGGGTTATGAAAATAATCTTCCGGCGCAACCGGCAAATTGCCTGGCGGTTTCCGAAACTCAAAATCTCCGAGCACATCTCCGGATGGTTCACTCCCTCGAATATTCACTTCATCGGGTCGTGTCATGGAATCGTGTATTTATTATACACGACACGGAGGAATCTTGAAGCGCTTAGTTGAGACCGCACGATTCTCCTCCGATTCTTAATAATATCTTCTATCGCGCGCCCTTAAGAGGGTGCTTCCCAATCTTCGTATTCTTGCGATTCTTGGTTTTATAATCGCGTAGACCCTCTCGAAGTTTCTGGGTACTTTCAATTTTTACTTTGAATCCCCCTCCTTCGGGTATGAGATTAACTTGAATGCCAAGGCGATTCGCGGCCTGTCTTAATATCTTTTCTTTTGATGCGCTTCCCCCGGCACCAAGGTATGTTTCTTGCCCGCCCCCTCCCCCGAAGGCATAGACAATCCCGTTTACTTCATCTTCTAATCTCTGCCTGAACCGAGTAACGAGCGGATCGGACTCTAGGAGTGTGGCTAGTTGATCCACATCAATGCCTTCAGGAGATCGATGCTCGCTCTTTGTCGTCCCACGCACGCCCTGCCGTTCATTGAAATCTAACCATGTATTTGCGACAAGTTCTCCGCTTTTGAATTTATCAAGCTCTCGGCGCGGATCAACCATGACCCATGCGCGATTCAAGAACGCTATAGTCTTGTTCCCATTGCGCCCTGCCCGCACGAGCCTACCGAGTTCAATATCTCCCCAGAAATCGCGAGTCCTATTCCCTCCGATGGCGGCATAAACCGATCCGCGCATAACGGTATTACGACCCTGCGTGCCAACTTCTTTTTGCTTAGCTCGGATTGCTGCTTCCATGAATTGCCAGAAGCGGAGTGCGGCGTGGAATGTCGGATTTTTTTCATACACTTCCGGATCGAGGTCCTGTCTTCCCAACATTGCATCAACAGATGAATTTTCGCTACCATTCATAAACTGGCGCGTTTCTTCCAAGTACGTTGGCGACGTATAAGTCATGTCGGCATCGTTTGCGATAATTAAGAGGTCCTTCTTGGTGCCGCGGTTTTTATGCCGCAGAAGCGCGATATCAAAGACTTTTTTCTTATAGAATCCTACCTCAACTTTGCCATTCGTGATCTCTTCGCGGTACATGCGGACAGGGATATTAGGATATTTTTTTCTGAAACGCCTAATCTCCCTGAAAGTTTTTTCCGGGTTTGTCCCCTTCGGCCAGTTTACATATATGAGGATCTCATATTGACTATCCTTTCCTTTCCAAACACTCTCTTTCGTTTTGCCCTTGGTGACCTGTACGGCATACGTTTCAAGCGTGCGATAGATATTGTTGTGCTCTTGATGTCCCGCAACCGCCAGAGCAATCGCAGCTTCCACGTTTT
>MHLB01000047.1:6023-11205 GCA_001818895.1 Candidatus Liptonbacteria bacterium RIFCSPLOWO2_01_FULL_53_13 | reverse complement strand
GCCGTTTAATTGTTCCAACGCAGCAACATATCCCGGATTGCGCCGTTCCTGATCCTGAAAATACCACGGTATTTCAACGGACGGGTCAAGCACCGCATCGGGATTTTCACGCAACCGAGGTGACATATCCTCCATCATGCGCTCGCGTTCTTCGGCGGGCACTTCGGGATAATTCGGATAATATCCTCCTCCCTTCTTTTCTGGTTTTGTCGGCTCCAACGGCGTCCGCCACCTCAAAGGAATGATCGGCGGCGGCAGTATATCCCAATCCTCGCCGAGCGGGGGGACGACCTCGGGAACGTGAGTCGGCATCGGGGCGAGCGGCACGATGTGGGGGATGTTTCCGATAGTGCCCGGAGGGCAGAGTGAAGGATTATGGATTTGGTCGGTTATCGTCATATCTTTCATATCCTCGCCTATCGTCGTCGCGAACACATGCCCGCCGAGCCGGAGCTCCATAAAGCGGAACGGGTGATGCCCGTAGGTCAAACTTTCGGGCGTAGTGAAAAGCGCAGAAGCATCCTTTCCGAGCGGGATGAGATTGCCGGCTCCCGCTCCCTCAATGAGCATGCTTAATCCCTTTTTGTTCGCTTCCTCGGTCGGGATAATTGCCGCCTGGAGATGCTCTCGGAGCGTGCCGTCGCTCTTCCATCGGAGCAGTTCGTCATACATGTGCTTCAACTGCGTGTCAACGCTTCCATCGGGGTTCGTGCCGAATTCCTTGAATGCTCCGTCAAGATTCCTCACCATATTATTAACGATCTTATCGGCATTGATATAGACCATCCCGTCAGCGCCCTTCTGGAGATAGAGCATCTGCTGTTTTCCTTCAAATTCAATGAGCTTGTTGAAGAATTTACTGAAGCGCTCGCCGGGTTCGTCGTGCCAGTCAATGCGCGCATGCACGTCAAGTTTTCCCTTGAAATAATCGTCGGGGCTCACCGTGTGCGTCCGGTCCGTGACGCTGTCAAAAATCTTGCAATCATTGGTTTCGAGCGCCTTTATGCTCTCGGGAGTGAGCGCGCCGTGTTCGTCAAACTGCATCCTCGCCACTTCATTCCCGGCGGCATCGCGATAAATAAAGTAATCGCCGTCTCTCTCCAGTGAAGCGCCTTCGGGGATTTTCACTTGGCAGTTATCATCAATGAACACTTCCTTCATGACGGCCCCGCCTTTTTCCGAAAAAACGTGATCTTCAATCTTATATCCCTTCGCCCCCAGCGATTTCGCAGTTTCATCATCAAACGCTCCGTGCCCGGTGAAGCGCACGTCGCTTATTTTGTTTCCCTTTGCGTCCAAGAGCGCATAGTGGTCGCCCTCGGTTTTGAGTTCGGTGCCGTCGGGGATATGTACTTTTTGGTCGCCGACCAAAACCTCATGCACGCCGGCTTGGTTCGGCGTATAGATGTGGTCTTGCACATGGAAACCGTGCTCGGCAAGCGCTTTCGCGCTTTGAGGGTCCATCACCCCGTCCGCGCCCACTTTGATGTTGCCGATGCGTACGCCCTTGTCATCAAAAAGCACGCTATGGTCGCCTTCGGGGCGCACGCTGAAGCCCTCGGGGATTCTCGTTGCGTGTCCCCCGACCACAACGTCATGAAGTTTCGCGCTGAAATCCGGAGCATGCGGTCCTGTTGAGGGAGATTCTCCATGGAAATATCGCCAAAGTCCCGCGAGGGGAGTGTAATGTTCTTTGCCGCCCGCTTCGGGGATTTTTGCGCCGGTCAAAAGTCCGTGTTCATCGGTGAAGAACGAGCGCGCTTCCTGAAATGCGCCGCCAATCACAAGCCCCGTGCCAAGCCCCTTCATCACCGCCCAAAACACGCGCTTATTTTTCATTTTATTGAAAAGCGCATTCTTCTTCTCAATGCCGGCGTCACCCTTGATAAGCTGGTCAATCCGCGTCCCGCTTAAGGACGCAACATATGATTCAACAGTCATTCCATTAGGAACCGCGAGCCCCTTGCCAAAAACGATTTCCGACCCCGGCTTGACGTTCGCGAGCGCGTCAAGCGCCTCTTCCCCGCGGAACCAATCCCACTTTGCATATTCTTCGGCGGATTTTGCGGTGAAGGAGCCGCAGGTTCGCTCTATTTCTTCCACGACGAATTTTTTATCCAGCCGTTTCTCGTGAATCCAGTACGCGATAAGCTGTTTCCGTTTGAACGGGTCGGTTTCACTCGTGAATGCGGAGGATTCCAAAAAATCCTTGACCGTTTCCTTTTCCGCAAGGCCGCTGATTGCATAATTAAAGGGTTCTCCGGCGCTCATCTTTCTTATTTTTCCCGAAACCAGTTTACCCAAATCAACCTTCGCTTCCGCGCGGAGGATATCAAGCCGCAGGCGCTCCTGCGAAATGCGCTTTGCGTCGGAATAACTGATGAGGTCAATGTTTGCAACGCCTTTGTTGTCCGGATCTTTCGTGCGGTCGGAAAGCCGGATGCGGGATTCAACTTCCGCAAGATGTCCAAAAGCGGCGTCCAATTCCGGTTGGGTAAGATCGCGCACTTCGCGGACGCCCTGTTCATTCGTGCGGTAGATGCTATTTTCAATTGCATCGGCAAGCTCGTTCGCACTCCTCGTTTCAAGGCGGAATTCTTCCATCTCTTTTCTCCGGGGCGAACGGTCGGGGTCAAACTTCTTGCCACTCGCCATCTCGCGCGCATGCTGGCGGCGCTTTTCTTTAAGCCGGGCATTTTCTCGCGCTCCTGCGAAGACCCCTCCCACAACCGCCGTTGCGCCAAGCGTGCCCCATGCGGCTGCCTTACTGCTCACCACGCGTCTGCCACCCCACATAAAGGCGGATCCAGCAATCGCAACGACAGTCGAAAGCGTTGTTTCGTTTGCGAACTTGAAAAATCCGTTTTTCCTCATCCATTCGACAATTTTGTCTGTTCTCCTGAAATCTGCCTCAGTACGCACCGAGTTTCGGGCATTGCCCACAACCACATCAAGATCCAAGTCAAGGTCTTCAAGCGCCGTCCCATGCGCAATTGCCTGCTGGACTTCTTTCGCCACGTCAAGGAGGTTATCCGCATACATTTCCCCGCGGTCAATAATTGCCGCTCCCGCCGCGTCCTTCGCGCCGGCGCCTTTGACTTCGCCAAGCACCCGCGCGCGGTCCGCCTTAAATCGTGCAATGACCTCGGGACTGGTGAGGTCTTTCTCGGCTGAATATTTAAGCACGAGATCCTTGACCGCCTTTTTTGCCGCCTTCTCTTGCGGCGTAGCATCACCAAGTTTTCCCTTTAATTCTCCTTCATGAATCACCTCCTTTTCATATTCCGATGCGAATTGGTCCACGACCGCGCGCATGCTTTCCTCGTGCGCCTTCCTATCTTTTTCTTCATCGGTAAAAAGATTCTCCGAATCAAGAATCTCTTGTCGTGCCCTATTTACTTCATTGGTGCGAAAATAGTTCTCTGCCAAATTGTGCCTCCATAATTTTCTAAAAAATCCCTTGAACCCGCTCACGGATTCCTTTGACCCGGTCATCCGCGCGTCCGCGATATCCCTTGCCTTCTCCTCAACGGCGCGCGAAACATCCGCGATGACGATCTTTTTGCTTATCGTAACTTTTCCCGCCTTCTTTCTGCGCGCCGTCGCTTCCGAAACCGGCTCGGCGCCCGAAACCGATTCTGCGTTTAATGGGGAGTGAGGTGTTTCTGGCATGGCGATAAGGGTGGTGAGCGGTGCGACTTGTTATTAATTAAGCAAGGTAAGTCGTTCGGAACGCAAGGAGCTCGGCGGCAACTACCTGATCAAGATCGGGGATATTCTTCGCGCAAAACGCCTGGACATCCTCGGCGCTTCCGTCGTCAAGGAGTTTTTCAAACGCCTCAAGATTTTCAGGGGGCATTTTGGAAAGGATTACCGCGTTCACGCGGTCTTCGGCGCGCGAGGAGAGGTCGCGTTTCACTTGCGCGAGCACTTCGGGGTCAAGGTTCCCCAACCCTTTTTCTGTCACGAGGAGGTCTACGAATTTTTCAATTGACGGAGACACGGCGGTGTTTGGTTCCATGGGTATGATTGTGGGATAAATACTATTACTATTTGGGCGACCTTGAGAATAAGTATATCACGATCGCAAGGGGACACAATCTGCAAGGTTCTGCCGGAGGCGAGGGTTTTTATTCCATGTTTTATATTGTAGGACAACTGTCAAAAAAAGTCAATAGTGCCATTGACATTCATATTTTTATATGTTAGCATGTGACCCGCGTATCCTGCCCCGAAAAGGGCTGTCAGGGTGCGCTTCGCACCTTGACAATCGAAGGAGAATTGAAGAGATGGAAGAAGATAGGACGGTATTCGATGCCACCGATGAGGCCAGCGGGTCGCCCCCCGAACCGGTCGCGGAATCGGAGGTCAAGGATCTCCACCCCGCGCAGTTCGTGAACAACGCGGCGATCGAAGGAAGGATCGCCGAGATCGCCGATGGGTTCAGCGGAGAAACCACGGCGGAGGAGGTTTCCGCGATGTTCGCGGCCGTCGCCGAGGCGGTCGCAAACGAAGAGCGGACCTACGAAGAGATCGTCCGGACCGCCCTGGATACGGCTACGGCAGAGGTCATGGCTGCGGACAGCCGCCTCGCCGAGGCCGTTTCCGAAGCAGTCGTCGGCATCGAAGCCTTGGCCGAAAACGCCAGGGCGGCTCTGGACAGGGTGATGGCCAGACAGGCCGGGATCCTGGCCGGAGCGCGTCGGCGGCTGGAGGAAGCGCGCAAGCGCCTCCGGCAGCTCACCATCGGACTCGCGGGGAACCCCGACAGGGAAATCCCGCGACCCGACCACACGCTGGACGCGGTCGTGACCATCGCCGCGATGGCGCTGGTTCTCGGGTTGGAGTTCTTCGTGAACTTCGGCCTGATCCAGTTCGCGGTTGACTCGAGGACGAGCGCCTCGTTCTCAATCGCGATGGCGATCGTGGCGTCGGTCGCCGCTCACGAGGCGGCGAAGGCCTTCAGGGTGAAGACGGGGCACCGAGACGCGCTCGCGGAGTGCGAGCGGTGTTTCGCCGACACCGACGGGAAGGACACCACGACGGGCCGCAAGGCAGAAGTGTTCATCATGGACTCGTCAACGCGGATGCGGCTCTGGATCTCGCACGGGCTCTTCATCGGGACGTGCCTCTCGGTTCTCGGGTTGCGCTACTCCATCATCGTGGAGAACAACCGGGGGCT
>MHLB01000047.1:5032-6010 GCA_001818895.1 Candidatus Liptonbacteria bacterium RIFCSPLOWO2_01_FULL_53_13 | reverse complement strand
ATGGCGGGTTCAGTGGGGTTCGTCGCGATCGTCATCGCGTACTACCTGTTCAAGGTGGGACGCGCGGATCGTTACCCCCAGAGTGAGCTCGGGGAGTACTTCGAGTTGCGCGATACGATCGCGCACCTCGAAGCCGAGGTCGAGGATCTCGGGAATCCTCACGGCGAAGAGATCGAGGAGATCAAGCGCGTTCACGCGAACGCGCTTCTCGGCAGGAAGAGCCTGCTGATCCGCACCGAAGCTGAATCCGGGAATCTGCGCCAGCGAGTGAGCAAGCTCTACGCCCGGTACCGAGAGGGACGGGAGTGGTTTGTCGCGACGTTCAAGAGCGCGGTGGACGCGCTCGTCAACGAGTTCGTCGCGGACGGCACGGAAGGCGAGGACCACCCGGCGCTTACGGGCATCGAAGGCCGCGCAGACGAAGTGGAGAGGATCTACACGGATCTTCGGCCTGCGCTCATCGAGGAACCGAACATCATCAACCCCCCTGCGGCGACTATGACGGAAGAGAAGATCGACTTCCGGCACCTCGTCGAAGAGGCGTGGATGCATGCGCAGCAAGCGCATGCGGAGCAGGAAGAAGCCGCCGAGCGCCAGCAAGCCGATGCCGCGCGGAGGAGGACGATTCGCGTGAGACCCCAGATGGTCGTACCAAGAAGGGTTCGTATGAACTGGAGAGGAGGCCAGCAATGAAGAGCAAGACAAGGGTTCGCGCGCTCATCATCGCGGCCGGCATCGTGATCACCCTCACCGCCTTCGGGGCGGTGGCGGGGTTCATGGTGACCCTCGGCCGGGGCTTTTCCTCCGCGACGGAGGAAGTCGTTTTCGAGCGGGATGTCCAGAGCGATCTGGGCGCCTCGCTCACGCCAAGAGCAGTGGTCTCGCGCGAGGGCGTTTCCCTCACTGACGTGTTCTCGGACGAACGCGTCGGCCGGTACAGTGCGGATACGATTCCGCCCGACGGCGTGGGGCTCAACG
>MHLB01000047.1:0-5022 GCA_001818895.1 Candidatus Liptonbacteria bacterium RIFCSPLOWO2_01_FULL_53_13 | reverse complement strand
AGAAGCAGCAAGAGTTCGAACGGGCGGTGGCCGGGTTCGTCGGGCCGGTAGAGGGCGTTTCGTTTGCCTTCGCCATCGCAGTGGACATCACCGAGGGGGTGAGCTTCACCCTCGCGAATCGAGTCCGCGAGACGGTGAAGATGAACACCGAGAAGATCATCAAGGCGAGGGGCAACCTCACCGTGGTGATGTATCGCATCCACGACCTCTCCTACCAAGGGGAGCGCCGGCTCGCGTTCCCCGTCCAACAGGGAGATCTCGAGAAGCCGCTCGCATGGCTCCTTGAGCAGCCGAGACCCGAGAAGCAGTCGTCCATCCTTCGAGGGATGGAGGGCGTCATGCGGGACATGAACATCCTCCGCAAGGGCGCTCCTTGTCGGTTTGACGTATGGACCGACGGGCTTGAGAACATGGGGGCGCTCTCCGTGTACAAGAAGCCCGAACTCCTCCAGGAGAAGAACTGGGGGGCACTCGATGGGATTGCCCGGCTCGCCGAGGTGGACGCAAGGGGGCTGGACGTTCACCTCCACCCCCTGCCTCCTCAGTGGGCCTACCACGAGGAGCTCATGAGGCAGGGGCTCAAGTACCTGGAGAACCGCCTCACGGCTGCGAGCGCGAAAGTGGTCGTCGAGACCATCTAGCAGCAATCGCCGACCGGATGGCGAAGGGTGAGAAACAAAGCGATCCGGCAGAAGGAAAGAAAGAAAGGATCGCACGGGAATGGTTCTGAGGTTCTGCCCCTCTGAACTGCGCAAAAGGGGACGTACAGCGTGTACGTCCCCTTCGAACTTTTTATTGGGAGCGCCGAGAATACCCCGCGGCTTGGCCTGCTCCGCCGAAGTAGCTTCGCCCGTCCTCCGCAGTAGCACTGCTACGGAGGATGGAGCTACGAAGGCCGGACCGCGGGGGTGAGCGGCGCAGTAACGCGCGAGCGCCCGGTGGGCGCACCCTACCAACAAAGTTGCCACGGTGCTGCCCGCGAAATACCCCACCGCTTTGCGGCGGGGATCGATGGGCAGCTAACTTTATTGTTTTGTCCGCAAGGTTCACAAAACAATAACCCCGTACCAACCACAACAAAAATCTGCGATATAAAAACCAGTAAGGCCGAATAGGCGAATTATTCAAAAAAGATTATGAAACTAGGAAAGTAAACCGAGGTTTGGTATCGGGGTGTCCGTAGGAAGGTTGCCGAAATTGAAAGTTTCTTATAATGTAGAAGGGTAAGGATGGTGCCTATGGTGTAACGGTTAACACTGGAGTTTGTGGAACTCTCAATTCGGGTTCGATTCCCGATAGGCACCCATGATGATCCAAACATTGCGCTCGTTCCGCATCGGCCCATTCGCCGTTTTTGACTTCGCTATTTCCTATATCGCGGTTTATTTTCTCGCCCCGTTGCTTTCCCGCCTTTTCTCATACGTCGGCATTTCCGTCACGCGGGCGCAGTGGCTTTGGCTCACCTTGCCCATTTCCATTCTCGCCCATCTTCTTTCCGGAGCGAAGACGCCGTTCACCATGATGGTGCTCGACCCCCATCTCAATTCTTTGGGAAGTATTTTTGCGAAGCTTGTGATTGTCGGAATGCTCTATATGGGCATCTTCCGTGGGTAATGGAAACTACTTCATTACTTGCCAAAGGAACGGGTCTTGATCTCCGTCCAGCTTGAAAAACGCCGCGCCGCGCAAGCCGAGCTTTTTTGCAAGCGCTATTTCCCCTGCGGCCGACTGCGCGTCTGCGAAAGAAACAAATCGTGCGACGGAAGTTGTGGTGTTCATGGATACGATCGCCGAGGGGAGCGTAGAGGAGACAAACCACGTGAGCGCGGAAGAAACGCCCTCGGTGCGCGTACTCGTTGCATATAAGAATCCCAGCTCTCCGGCGCTGTTCCGCAGGGGTTCCAAACCGATCGCATCGGCGCGGTTCATCGCCTGGAAAAATGTGTGGCTTCGCAGGCGGCGGTAGGTGGCCACGCCGTCCGCCCAAGAAACTTCGTATTCGTAGCCATAGGTGGGAATGCCGAGTACTATCTTTTGCTTGCTTATCGTCTTCATCGTTTCCCCCAGCACTTTTTTCACCCAATCAATATCCGCAACGGGCGCGTACAGCTGCCCGTTGCCTTTTTGGGCGTCAAGCTTCAGGTCGATTGTCCCTTGGTCATATGCCATTATGCGCACCTCATCGCAATAGCGGTTCAAAGCAACGTAATCATTGGCATATTGCGACTGATAATTTTTGGGGACCGTGTCGTAAAGCGACGCAACGGGCGTCCGCGGTTCTATCGTGCAAGAGAGAATTTTCTTTTGCGCGTGGAGCCGCAACGCGAGCCCTTCCACAAGGAGAGAAAAATACGGCTTGGTTTCCGCGAGCTTCGCCTCATAATCAATATCAATGCCGTCAAACTTCTCGTCTTTGACCAGCTTGGCGATCGCATCTTCGTGGGCAAGGCGCGATTTTTTGTTGGAAAGAAGCGCGTGGATCTCTTCGCCGTCAAACCAGGCGATGGAGGGAATGATCTTTGTTTTCGTCTTGCGCGCTTCCGCAAGCCACTCGGGCCAAGGCGCTTCATGTATTTTCATCTTGTCCACGAGCGTGCCGTTCGCGTTCACTTCATAGGAGAATGGACTCACTTCACTTAACATTCCCCAATTTTGCGAGATGTCCGCCACCCCGGCTTCTTTCTTCCAAAACGGAAGCCAACCGGCGTACTGGAACTTGCCTCCTGCCGCAAGCGTACATAAGGGAGACAGAAGGAGGATAATTGCGCTGGATGCGATTAAAATCCGTTTGTACATGTGTTCATTATGGCACAAGAAAACATACGGGCAACCCACTCCCCCGAAACGCGCGTGTTGCCTCGCGATGCGCGCGATACGCAAGATGCGCACGCAGAACAATTCTGTTGGGCGGATTGTTTGGCAAGAGTCGCTCATCGCGTATCGCTAATCGCAGATTGCAATTCGGAATGTAGATAAGTTTGGTTATTTTATGAGAGGGGTGCTTTGTGGTAATGTGGTTTGTGCGATAAGCCATATGCCATATGCGATTTGCTAATCATGCACCCGCTACGAACAAGATTCGCAAAAGATATTGTTACTGAATTTCTCCCTCCTTCGTCCTCCAAGCTCCCACCATCGCTGAAGCTATGGCGGGCAGGACGGAGGGCAGGTCTTCGGGCGGGCCTTGCCGTTGCCGCAAAAGCCAAAGTAGTTATTTTGTGCAGCGGGATGCCGAGTTTCCCATCAAAACCCGCGCTTATGGAATTTCTCTCGCGCAAAGGATATTGGGTGTTCAACCCGCGCTATCGCGGGAGCTGGGAGAGCGGAGGGAAATTTCTGCGCCTTTCTCCGGAGCGGGACGTGCGGGACATAATTGAGGGATTGCGGAAGGGGTTTCACGATTTGCATAATGGCACGCGCTATAAACTCACGCCAAAAGAAATCGTCTTGATCGGAGGAAGTTTCGGTGGCCCGGCGGCGCTACTTACCTCACTTTCCAATTCGCGCGAATTGGAAAGTGAGGTAAGCGTTGGAAAGAAGAGGCGAGCGTCCATAAAAGTTATTGCAGTGTCACCCGTCGTTGACTGGCGTTCCCGTTCCCCGGAAGAGCCGATAGAAACATTTTACAATGCCGTGAAACAGGAATTCGGCGAAGCGTACCGGATGTCACGGCGCGATTGGGACAAGCTGAAAACGGGCAAATTTTATAATCCCGCGGCGCACGCGGAGGAAATTGACGGCAAAAAGATGCTCATATTCCACGCGAAGGATGATAACGTAGTGCGGTTCGGCTCGGTCAAGAAATTTGCCAAGAAAACGGGCGCGCGCCTCATCCTCCGCGCAAAAGGAGGACATCTTTCCACATCTATATTAATGAAGCCGAACTTCTGGAAAATCGTGCGGAAGTTCCTCTCGCACTAGCCAGTTGACCCGAACCCCCCGCGTGAATCCTCTTTTATCTGCGCGACTTCTTCCCACTCCGCTTTTGCGATGGGAACGATGAGCCCTTGCGCCACGCGATCGCCGCGTCTCACTTCAACGGGAGTTTCGGTGAAGTTATACAGCAGGATGCCGATCTCGTCCTTCGGACCGTGGTAGTCCTGATCGATCACGCCGATGCCGTTCCGCAACGCAAGCCCTTTTTTGAAAAGCCCGCTTCGCGCGGCAATCACGAGCGCATATCCCTCGGGCACTTGGATGATAAAATTTGCAGGCAGGAGCTTGCATTCATGGGGCGCGATCGTTGCATCCGTGCGCGTATAAAAATCAAACGCCACCGCGCCCGGCGTGTGGTATTCGGGAAGCGGGAGCGAAGGGTCAATGCGCGAGATGCGGACTTTCATTCGCGTTCACCGGGCGGGATGTTTTTGTTTCAGCTCCTTGATTTTCCCTCGCATGATGAGATTCGCCTCCGCCTGTTTTTCCTTGCCGATGCCTTCCACGATGTCGCGTTTATGATATTTGCTTTTGCGCGGCTGCACCGGCTCCTTCAGTTCTTCAAACACGATCTGGCAGAGCCGTTCGCCCGGGTAGAGCCGGACGGTTTGCGAATGGGTATTGTTCCGGATCGGAAGCGTGAGCCGCCCTTCATAGCCGGAGTCCACGATGCCCGTGAGGTCAAGCGAGAGCCCTTTGCGGTTCGTTGAGGAGCGGGGGTAGAGCACCGCCATCAGGTCATTCGGGATTTTCAACGACTCAAGAGTTGAAACCAAAATATATTCATTGGGGAGAAGTTCAAAATATTGCCCCTCTTCAAGTTCAACCACATCGAAAAAGTGGGCATTCGGAGTATTGAAATGAAAAATTGAGAGCGATTCTCTCCCGCGCTCGGTCATGTGCCATATTTTCGGGATGAGAAACGTAAATCCGAGGCGCAAATCCACCGCATGGTCTTGAAGCTGGAAATCATCAAGGTTGGGCGTGAACGAAATTCCGCCTGCCTTCACCCGCGCAAGGATGTCTTTTTTTGTGAGTACTGCCATAGGGCGCAAGGATGTCTTTTTTTGTGAGTACTGCCATAGG
>MHLB01000046.1:3685-9792 GCA_001818895.1 Candidatus Liptonbacteria bacterium RIFCSPLOWO2_01_FULL_53_13 | reverse complement strand
CCGTAGCCGTTCTTCAATGATTGTTTTGGACATGGATATAGCCATTTCCCCATTCTAGGGGAAACCGCCATATGTGTGTGCACATTACCTAATGGGGTTGACTTTTCCCCCGTTATGCCCTATAATAGACCCTAACAATGAGATACCCCCAGAGCGGGGGTTTTTTATTGGAAATACTGCACTTTTAGCTCTTCCGCCTCCTCAAAGCGAAAGTCCATAGCTTCCAAAACTATTGCGCGCTATGAGAATGGGGATTAAGCCAAAAGCGCGGTATTACATAGCAAGCACTTACAAACACATGCATAAATACTCATCGTTAGCGTTTATCGCGTTCATTCTCGCGGGAATGATAAGTACCGCAGAAGCGAGCACGGTAAAAGCAGACTTCGAAGAACGGATTGCGCGCCTTCCCGTGGCAAGCAGCCAGATCAGCGCTTCGCTTGCATACGGATTTCCGAAAATCACGGGCGTGTATGGTTCAAGAACCCGCAAGGCGTGGGTAACGGCATATTCCAGCACTCCAGACCAGACGGATGACACGCCGTTCACAACCGCTTCGGGTTCGGAGGTGCGCGACGGCATTATCGCCACCAACTTCTTGCCTTTCGGCACGCGCGTGATGATTCCGTCATATTTCGGAAACAAAGTGTTCGTGGTGGAAGACCGGATGCATTCCCGCAAGAAAAACGGCGTTGACGTGTGGATGCCTACCCGCAAAGCCGCGATCAACTTCGGCTCCGCATATGCGGACATTGAGATTCTGGATGAACCCCTCATCGCTTTGCGGTAATTGCGGACTGACTTGGGAATACACAAAAAACCGCTCACGTGAGCGGGTTTTTGTTCAATATGGTAGAATGTAGACATTGGACATTGGGATTTAATTAGATATTAGAAATTAGTCATTAGAAATTAATCTTTCCATGTCTTCTTTTTTCCAGCTCGGACTTATCGTTTGTCTTGCCGCAGTGCTTGGCGTTGTGCTTCGGATGCTCAAACAGCCGGTGATGCTCGCGTATCTTGCGACGGGCGCCGTCATCGGCTATTTCGGATTTTTCAATCTTGGCGATGGAGAAGCGTTCAAGGTGTTTTCCGACCTCGGCATTATGTTCCTGCTTTTTCTTGTGGGGCTTGAGATCAATTACGTCTCTCTCCGCCTCGTCGGGAAAACAGCGCTCATCCTCGGCGCGTGCCAGATGGCGGCAACCGGAGGCATCGGATTCCTCCTCGCGCGCGCGTTCGGTTTTGACTCGCTCGCGTCGCTCTATATCGCCGCTTCGTTTGCGTTCGCAAGTACAATCATCGCCGTAAAACTGCTTTCCGAAAAGAGGGATATGGGAAGCTTGTACGGCAAGATCGCCATTGGATTGCTTCTGGTGCAGGACTCCGCCGCCATTTTCGTGCTCATTCTTCTCTCGGGGCTCTCCGCGGGAGGGAACGCGGTAGGATGGAGCGATGCGTTCTTCGCCCTCGCCAAGGGAGTTTTCCTTTTCGGGCTTATGCTTTGGCTCGGAAGGAAAATCCTGCCATTCGTGTTTGACAAGGCGGCACGGGCGCACGAACTTCTTTTTCTTATCAGCCTGGCGTGGATGTTCCTTGTCGCCGCGGTAGTAAAGCAATTGGGATTCTCCATTGAAATCGCGGGGCTCCTCGCAGGGCTCGCGCTTGCGAACTCGGCGGAGAATTTGCAAATCGCGAACCGCATCAGGCCTCTCCGCGACTTTTTTATCCTTATCTTTTTCGCCATTCTCGGCTCGTCGCTCGTATTTTCCAACCTGCAGGGCGTGATATTGCCTGTCGTTGTCTTCTCGCTTTTCGTCCTCGTCGGCAATCCGCTTATCGTGCTTATCGTCATGGGACTTCTCGGATACCGGAAGCGCACGTCGTTCATGACGGGGGTTACGGTAAGCCAGGTTTCCGAATTCAGCTTGATTCTCGCCGCGGTGGGCTTTACTCTCGGGCACATTCCGCAAACCGCGGTTTCGCTCATCACTGCCGTCGGCGTCATCACCATCATGCTTTCCACGTATTCCATTATGTATGCTGACCGACTTTACCGGCGGTTCGCGCAATATCTTTCAATATTTGAGCGGAAAGAACCGCACGACGACGGCGTGCCGAACGAACGGTTTGAAAAACCGCTTGTCCTTATCGGCGCGCACCGCACGGGAGAAAGCATCGTGCGCCATCTTCCGCCGGAAGACCTGCTTGTGATTGACTTTGACCCCGAAGTGATTGATGACCTTAAAAAACGGGGGATTGACCACTTGTACGGCGACATCGGCGACCCGGAAATTTTTGAGCGGGCAAATCTTGAACAGGCGCGCCTCGTGATATCCACAAGCCCCGACCTTGCCGACAACCTCGCACTTTTGAAAGAGCTCCGCTCGATGATAAGACGGCCAAAAGCAATCGTGCGCGCGGAAACCGAGAAGGAAGCTGAGTTGCTCTACGAAGCAGGCGCGGACTATGTGCTCCTGCCGCACCTCACCTCCGGCCAGTATCTCGGCAAGACCCTTGCGCTTGACCCCGAAATGCGCATCCTTGAAGGGCTCCGGATAAGCGACATGGAAACGATGGACAGGAAACGCGGGGGAATGGTATAACGTTTGAAGCCGTTTGATGAAGGGAGGCGTGAGATGGGAGACGTGGCAAGGGTCGTTTTGTTTCCGCTCTGTCTAGCCGTGTTGGGCCTGTGGGCTCTGGATGGGGTCCTCAAGATGCGCGCACGCCTGGCCTCGTTCGGCGGGTTTATCGTGCGCCTTGTGTGCGCGGATGCAGCACACAACGCGTGGGAGTGCGAGAACGCGGTCCGTAGCGCGCTTGAGGCGCGCGGAGTGGCGGTGATCAGCCCTCACGTGGAAGATCCTGAGACTCTCCAGAGGGACCCGCCTCCTCACGCAACGCTTCAGGTTCTCCTCGGCAACATGGAGCTCTGCTCCCACCCGAGGAACCCCGGCGCCTCGTGGCCGTTTCAAGTCGTTCTTTCCCATCCTCTCTCGGAAGGCACGCTCATCGCGCAACGAACCGTGTTCGTGCCGACGAGAGAAAACCCGTGGCGGGCGATCGCGAGAGACGTAATCTCCCTGCTCGCTCCCGTCCGCGACAAGGAAGGCAATCCGCACAGTCTTGATCTTCAAGATCTCGACTAGGAGCGGGTTCGTCGCCTTCTTTCGCAAGAGGCGCGGCCCGTGTACGGTCGCGCCTCATACTTTTTCCTGCGAACGCAAGATTGTGTTATATTCCTATCTATCGCAATGCAATTTGAACTTATTTCCGAAAACAAACCCGCGGGCGACCAGCCGAAAGCAATTGACGCTTTGGTGCGCGGGCTTCAAAAAGGATATGGCCATCAGACGCTTTTGGGCGTCACCGGCTCGGGAAAAACGTTCACGGTCGCGAACGTCATCGCGCGGATGCAAAAGCCCGCGCTCGTTATTGCGCACAACAAAACGCTTGCCGCACAGCTCTGTAATGAATTTCGCGAACTCTTTCCGAAGAACGCGGTACATTATTTTGTTTCCTATTACGATTACTACCAGCCGGAAGCATATCTCCCGAGCTCCGACACCTATATCGGAAAGGAGGCGATGATAAACGAGGAAATTGACCGCCTGCGCCACGCGGCAACCGCGGCGCTTCTCACGCGGAGAGATGTGATTATCGTGGCATCGGTTTCGTGCATTTACGGCCTCGGCGCGCCGGAAACCTATCGGGAAAATATATTCCATTTCCAGACGGGGGATACGATAGACAGAAAAGAATTCGTCCGCAAGCTCATTCAGCTGCAGTTCCACCGCACGAACTCCGACTTGAAGCGCGGCACGTTCCGCCTCCGCGGAGACAATTGGGAAATTATGCCGCCGGACCGGGAAGTTATTTACAATCTGTCCGCCAAAGGCGGATCCGCCTCGGGCGGAGAACTGTCTGCCGGGAAAATTATCATTGATAAGATATACGAAATTGATCCCGTCCAGGGTTTTGTCCCAGGGAAAACGCCTGTGGTGCCGGAAATCTATGTCGCGCCCGCAAAACATTTCATTACGGGCGTCTCCGACCGCGCGCGCGCCGTTCTTTCTATTAAAGAAGAGCTCGCGGAACGGCTTAAATACTTTGAGAAAGAAAAGAAATATCTTGAAGCGGAACGGCTTGAGCGGAGGACGAAGTTTGATATCGCAATGATAAGGGAAGTCGGCTATTGCCACGGCATTGAGAATTACTCGCGCCCTCTTTCGGGACGCCCTGCGGGAGAAGCGCCCGATACGCTCCTAGATTACTTTCCGCACAAGGAAGATTCGGGAGAGCCTGATTTCCTGACCGTCATTGACGAGTCGCACGTCACCGTACCGCAAATAGGGGGGATGTACCACGGCGATGCATCGCGCAAAAAAACGCTTATTGAATACGGTTTCCGCCTGCCTTCCGCCGCCGATAACCGCCCGCTTCGTTTCAGCGAATTTGAAAAGCGGGTCGGGCAGGTGATCTATACTTCCGCGACTCCGGGATTGTATGAATTTGAAAAATGTGACGTAAAGATTGTCCGCGACGGTCTGCGTGAAGTCCGCGTAAGTCCGCGTTTGGTGGAGCAGATCATCCGCCCGACAGGGCTTGTGGACCCGAAGATAACGCTCTTGCCCGCGCGCGGGCAGATAAACGACCTTATTCCTCGCATTGAGGAACGCGTCGCCCTGAAAGAGCGCGTGCTCGTGACCACGCTCACAAAAAAGATGGCCGAAGATCTCGCGGCCTACCTCGAAGGCCGCGAGATCGGAGGTGGTGAGCGAAGTCGAACCACGAATAAGTCGTCAGTGGTAAGTCGTAAGCTGAAGGTCGCATATCTCCACAGCGATGTGAAAACGCTTGACCGCATCAGAATTCTTACCGATCTCCGCAAAGGAAATTTTGACGTGTTGGTCGGCGTGAATCTTCTCCGCGAAGGACTGGACCTGCCGGAAGTATCGCTTGTCGCAATCCTGGATGCGGACAAAGAAGGATTCCTCCGGAGCGAAACATCCCTTATCCAAACCATCGGGCGGGCGGCGCGCAACGTCCGCGGAGAGGTGCTCATTTATGCTGACAAAATTACCGGCTCTATCAGTCGCGCAGTCAAAGAAACTGACCGGCGCCGAGAGATCCAGCTGGCATACAATAAAAAACACGGCATTACGCCTAAAACCATCGTAAAGACGATCCGGGATATCCTGCCGAATGTGGAGGAAATCCTGAAGCTGGAAATGAAACCTATACCGAAATCAAAGACGGCTCTGCAGAAACTGATCGCCGATAAGACGCGCGAGATGAAAGAAGCGGCGAAACAGCTTGATTTTGAGCTCGCCGCGATACTGCGGGATGAGATCGGGGCGCTTACGAAAAAAGCCAAGGCGAAAGTCTCCGGTTAACTTGTGCGCTCCCGCTGAAATCTGTTATACTCTTTTCCGTCCCACGTACCCCCTAGAGAAGCATATCTTGGGGCGATTTACGTTGTATGTGTGTCATTCCCGCGGAGGCGGGAATCCAGGTCCGTATCGTTCATCTCTGGATCCCCGCATTCGCGAGGATGACAATATAAAACATGTCTCAAAACAAAATCATCATCAAGGGCGCGCGCGAGCACAATTTGAAGAATATCTCCCTTGAGCTCCCGCGCGATAAAATGATCGTGTTCACGGGGCTCTCCGGTTCGGGGAAGTCGTCTTTGGCGTTTGACACAATCTTTGCCGAGGGCCAGCGCAGGTATATTGAGTCGCTTTCGGCGTATGCGCGGCAGTTTTTGGGGCGCTTGGACAAGCCCGACGTGGACGAGATAGAAGGGCTTTCTCCTGCGATTTCCATTGACCAGAAAAGCCATTCGGCGAACCCGCGCTCCACGGTGGCGACCATTACGGAAATTTACGATTATCTGCGCGTTCTTTTTGCGCGCGTCGGGAAGCCGTTCTGCCCGACGTGCGGGTCGGAGATAAAAAAGATGACGAACGAAGAGATCGTGGACACGGTAATTGAGCTCGCAAAACAAAATAAGGAAGGCAAAAATCTGCTTATTCTTGCCCCCGCGGTGCGCGGACGGAAAGGGGAGTACTACCAGATGCTCTACGATTTTCTGAATGCGG
>MHLB01000046.1:2380-3669 GCA_001818895.1 Candidatus Liptonbacteria bacterium RIFCSPLOWO2_01_FULL_53_13 | reverse complement strand
GATAGACGGAAAATTGAAGTCGCTCCGCGAACGCATCGAGCTTGACCGCTACAAACAGCACACGATTGAGCTCGTCGTTGACCGTATCCCGCACGGGATTGATTATAAGGAAAAAGACAACCGCCTCCGGCTCTCGGAAGCGATAGAATCCGCGCTTAAGTACGGCAATGACGTGGTGACCGTTATTACCGACAGGGAAATCTCGCTTTCGTCAAAATTCACGTGTCCGAAGGACGGATTCTCTTTTCCCGAAATAGAGCCGCGCCTTTTTTCGTTCAACAGCCCGTTCGGCGCGTGCCCCGCGTGCCACGGCCTGGGAGAGACCGAGCTTCACTGGGAGCATGAATCAACCGAGGGGTGGCAAAGAGTGGGGCAGGCGTGCGAAGCGTGCCATGGCAAACGGTTAAAGCCCGAGGCGCTCAATGTGCTCATCAAGAATAAGAATATCGCCTCGGTCACTTCGCAGTCCATCGCGGAGGCATACGCTTTTTTCGGCGAAATCGCATCGGCGAAATCCGGCCCGCTACAAAGCGCGCGGTTCCAGGAGGTCGCCGAAGTGCCGCTTAAAGAAATCAGGAATCGCCTCAAATTCATGATGGACGTCGGCCTTGACTACCTCACGCTTGATCGGAGAGCGGGGACGCTCTCGGGAGGGGAAGCCCAGCGCATCCGCCTCGCCTCGCAGATCGGCTCGCGCCTCGTGGGCACGCTCTATATCCTTGACGAACCGACCATCGGCCTCCATCAGCGCGACAATGCGCGCCTCATTGCCACGCTTCACAATCTGCGCGATTTGGGCAATACCATTATCGTCGTGGAGCACGACGAAGAAACGATTCGCGCGAGCGACTATCTCGTGGACGTTGGGCTCGGCGCGGGCATCCATGGCGGGAACATCATTGCGCAAGGGCCGATCCCGGAAATCCTGAAGGATAAAAAAACGAATTCTCTGACGATAAAATATCTTCAGGGCGCGCAGTTCATTAAAGTTCCGGAAAAGCGCCGCGCCATCGGCAAAGTACAGGAATATCTGAAGATCAAGGGCGCAACCGAAAATAATTTGAAAAACTTGAACGTGGATATTCCTCTTCGGCGCTTCACCGCGGTTACGGGCGTCTCGGGCTCGGGGAAAAGCACGCTTGTCTACGATGTGCTTTTTAAAACGATCTCCAACAAATTTGATGGCGCTCATCATAACATCGGCGCGCACAAAGCGCTCCTTGGACTTGAATATATCACCCGCGTCATTAATATTGACCAGTCGGCAATCGGGCGCACGCCCCGCTCCA
>MHLB01000046.1:1624-2276 GCA_001818895.1 Candidatus Liptonbacteria bacterium RIFCSPLOWO2_01_FULL_53_13 | reverse complement strand
GTGCCGGGCGGGCGGTGCGAAAATTGCGAAGGGCACGGGCAGATCGCGATTGAAATGCATTTCTTGCCGACGGTGTTCGTAGAGTGCGAGATCTGCAAGGGCAAGCGGTTTGACCGCGAAACGCTTGAAGTGGAATACAAAAAGAAAAACATCTATGACGTGCTTCAGATGACGGTGGAAGAAGCGGTGAAATTCTTTGAAGAAATTCCCTGGCTCTATGACCGGTTAAAAATTCTGGAAGAGGTCGGGTTGGGATATCTCCAGCTCGGGCAGTCGGCGACGACGCTTTCGGGGGGAGAAGCCCAGCGCGTAAAGCTCTCCGCGGAGCTCGGCAAGCGGGATACACGCAGAACGCTTTACCTTTTGGACGAACCGACGACGGGGCTTCACTTTGCGGACATTGAAAACTTGCTCGCGGTCTTGAACCGGCTTGTGGACCGCGGAAATACCATCGTCGTGATTGAGCACAACCTTGACGTGATCAAAACCGCCGACTGGGTGATTGACCTCGGGCCCGAAGGAGGGGAGAAGGGAGGGCAGGTGATTGCGACGGGCACGCCGGAACAGATCGCGCGGAATCCGAAAAGCGCAACGGGGGAGTATTTGAGGAAAGTGTTAAAGTAGCCATTTCACCCATTCATCTTTTTTCTCC
>MHLB01000046.1:0-1567 GCA_001818895.1 Candidatus Liptonbacteria bacterium RIFCSPLOWO2_01_FULL_53_13 | reverse complement strand
GTCTGGTCCAGAATGTTGACCAATCAGGTATCGTTATCGAATGTACAAACACATTCGATACAGCCATCTCAGTAATTATAAACTTCGGCTTTTGATCAACGACTGGATATCCGAAATACCTGCCCGGGAATGTGCACGACGCATACGGGTCAACTGGAAAACAGTTTTACGCTACTATGGGTTAATACGCAAAGGATTAGCTCAGCTACCCGATCCGCCGTTATTCTCCGGCATTGTGGAAGTTGATGAGAGCTATTTCGGTTCCAAGCCTCATGGCATATACGGACGCGGCACCTATGGGCGGGTGCCGTTTTTCGGCATAAAAGAAAGGAAATCCGGGCAGGTATGGGCGTGCATTGTTGGTTCCAATCCCAACCATTCTGTCCTTGTGCCTATCATACAAGAACGAGTAACACCGGGGTCGCTCGTCTATAGCGACGGATTTGGAGCGTACGCCCATCTTTCCGATGCAGGGTACCGGCACCGAGTCGTCAATCACGGCAAGACCTATGTGACCTACGACGGCGTCCACACCAACGGCATAGAGTCCTTCTGGGCATATGCAAACCACCATTTTCAAAAGTTACGTGGACTACCCCGGGATCGGTATGCCGAGCACCTCAAGGAGGTGATTATACGTTTCAACACCTCCAGCAGGGCAAAACTTCGTTTATTAGTGCGGAGAATTCTCAATCGGAGACCCTAAATTCTGGACCAGACCGTTCCTAAAGGGAGTCCCCGCAAGGGGGAGGGATTTGTTCTCTTTTTTCTCATTGTCATTCCCGCGGCTTGTCCTTCGTAGCTCGAAGAGCGTAGAGGGAAGGCGGGAATCTAGGTATTAAAAATCAAAACACCCCAGAGAACTTCCTCCGGAGTGTCGCGCACGTTGCGCTGTTGCGCCCTCGCCTGTACGAAGCGAAGGCATCTAGATGTACGTCGGCTGGCTTCAGCGTCCGCCGACCGCCTCCCAGATGCGCTCGAGAAGCTCCGTCTCCGGCGCATCCGGTCCGCGTTGCTTCTTCTGCTGCCTGGCGAGCCACCTCAACTCGGTGGCCTTCGCGAAGCCCTGGCCGACGAGCACGTATTGCTCCCGAGTGAGCGGCTTCTGCTTGAGCAGATCCTTCACCTCACCGAGGAGATCCGTATACCCGCCGGGGTATACCGACGCCGTCATCGCCACGACGGCGATGACCAGGCCCTCGAACGCCTCGCGCTGACCGGCGAGCTCGCACGCGTGGTCCATCGCGAGCTGGCGAGCCTGGGCCTCGAGATCCCGGATCTCATTGCGACGGAAGAACGCGATCCGTTCCGAAGAATCGAGCGCTCTCCTCGAGAGCTCGAGATCGGCCTCGAGCTTCACGCACTTCTGCCCGAGCTCGAGCACCTGACCCGTGAGCTCATCGATCCTGTTGAGACGTTCGAGCGCGACAGCATCCAGACGATCGCGCTCGGTCGCGAGCTTCTTGTTCCGGCCTCTCATCACCGCGAGCTCTGCCTTCGCGGCCACGAGCAACTTCTCCGCGGTCGGCTCGGTCGGAGCCACGTCCGCCGGGACCTCCACGGCCTG
>MHLB01000045.1:6278-7995 GCA_001818895.1 Candidatus Liptonbacteria bacterium RIFCSPLOWO2_01_FULL_53_13 | reverse complement strand
GGTAATTAGAAATTCATAAAGATATGGCCAAACAAATTTTGTTCAACGAAGAAGCGCGCGCGGCGATCCGCAAAGGGATAGACAAGCTCGCGCGGGCGGTGAAGATGACCCTCGGCCCCCGCGGGCGGGCGGTCCTCATAGAAAAGGGCTACGGCGCGCCGCAGGTGACCTTTGACGGCGTGACGGTGGCGAAGGAAATTGAATTGCAGGACAAATACGAAAATCTCGGCGCCGACTTCATCAAGCAGGCGGCGGACAAGACGAACGACAACGTGGGCGACGGGACGACCACCTCCATCGTGCTTGCGAAGGCGATGATTGACGAGGGAGAAAAAGCGATCCGCACGAAAGGATTCAATGTCATCCACTTGGCGGAGGAATTGAAGAAGGGAGCGAAAATTATCATTGAAGGCCTTGAAAAGCAAAAAGAGCTTATCAACGACAACAAAAAGATAAAGGAAGTGGCGACGCTTTCGGCGAAAGACGCGGAAATCGGCGGTCTTATCGCGGAAGTGATGGACAAAGTGGGGAAGGAAGGCGTGGTCACGATTGAGGACTCCAACACTATCGGCAATTCGTTTGAAGTCGTGGAAGGCATGCAGTTTGATAAGGGGTACCTTTCGCCGTATATGGTGACGAACCAGGAGCGGATGGAAGCGGTCTTGGAAGACCCTTATATCCTTGTGACCGACCGGAAAGTTTCTTCCATCAACGAGCTTCTCCCGCTTCTTGAAAAAATAGTGCAGAGCGGGAAGAAAGAATTGGTCATCATTGCGGAAGAAGTGGAAGGCGAAGCGCTTGCGACCTTGATCGTGAACAAGCTTCGCGGCATCTTCAGCGTTTTGGCGGTGAAGGCCCCCGCATTCGGCGACCGGAGGAAGGAAATGCTCCAGGACATCGCGATCGTGACCGGCGCGCAATTCATTTCCGAAGACCTCGGGCGGAAGCTGGACGGCATTGAACTTACGCACCTCGGCCACGCGCACCGCGTCGTGGCGACGAAGGACGCGACGACGATTGTCGCGGGGAAGGGCGAGAAGAAAGACATTGACGAGCGCGTTAGTCAGATCAAGGCGCAGATAAAGACCACCGACTCCGATTTTGACAAAGAGAAACTGCAGGAACGCCTCGGGAAGCTTGCGGGAGGCGTTGCCGTCATCAAAGTGGGCGCGCCCACGGAATCCGCGCAGAAGGAACTGAAACAGCGCGTGGAAGACGCGGTCGCGGCGACGCGCGCCGCGATGGAAGAGGGCATCGTCCCCGGCGGAGGGACCGCATTCTTCAACATCGTGTCGCTCGGGGAAACGAGCGCGAAAGAATACGAAACGGCGGAGGATGCCGCAAAAACGATTCTCACGCGCGCGGTCATCGCTCCGCTCGCGGCAATCGTGGAGAACAGCGGGGAGTCCACGCAAAAAATAGACCAGCTGAAGCAGGAGAAAATAAAAACAAAAGACCTTTGGCTTGGATTCAACGCGCTCACGAACAATCTCGGCAACTTGAAAGAAGCGGGAATCGTTGACCCGCTCAAGGTTACGAAGACCGCGTTTCTGAACGCCGTTTCCGTTGCGGCGAACTATCTCGTGATAGGCGTCGCCATCACCGATATCCCGAAGAAAGAAGAAAATGCGGGCGGTATGCCCGGGGGGATGAGTGGAATGGGCGACTACTAACGTCGCGCCTGTCCGCCTTGGGCGGAGACTGACGCAGACAAAGC
>MHLB01000045.1:3306-6253 GCA_001818895.1 Candidatus Liptonbacteria bacterium RIFCSPLOWO2_01_FULL_53_13 | reverse complement strand
TCCGCCGGTTGCCGAATGTGGCGGCCTACATGATGCGGCCGGGAACGCGGCCGTCGAGCAGTGCCACGAGCTCGCGCGGAATCGAGAGCTCGACGATCGTCGTCGCGCGAAACCCCATGTCCCTCCCGTCCTTGACGATGACGATCGCGCCGTCCTTCCGGATGCCGATCGAGCCCTGGGGGTAACCCGCCTTGGCGCGGACCTCGGCCCAGAACACCTCGGAGAGAGAGCAGTGCTCCTGCGCCGCGCTGTTCATCGTGCGATCAAAGTTCTTGCACGTTGCCACGCACGCTGCACCACCGGACTCGTGATTCATATCGCGTTCGTGTTCCTCGATGGCGGCGAGGGCCTTGGCGTGGAGTTCCTCGAGGAAACCCCAAAACCGCGCGAGGTCGTCGTCCGCCCTGGTACCCGTGTCTTTCTCGCCTTCCTTCACATCGCGCAGCTCTGCGAAGTTGTACGGCTTCGTTGCGGCGATGCGCGTCGCGAGGTCGGTGAAGAACTGCATGGTAATCTCCTGCCACGCGCCCCTTGAGGCTATGGCTCAAATACTAGGGCAAATGATATATATATATTACTTATTTGTCAAATTTTGCGCGCGAGCGAGTTTTGCGGTATACTATCCCCATGACCTACCTACTTATTATTTTAGGGGTTTTGGTGGTGTGGCTCATATTCATCTATAACCGGTTGGTGACCTTCCGGTTGCGGGCGAAAGAGGCGCTCTCCGACATTGACGTGCAGGCAAAGCGCCGGTACGACCTGATTCCGAATGTCGTGGAAACGGTGAAGGGGTACGCAACGCACGAAAAAGGCGTGCTTGAAAACGTGACGAAGGCGCGCGCGCAGGTGATGGAAGCGGGCGGGAGCCCGGTGGAACGCGCGGAGGCGGAGAATGCGCTCTCAAGCACCCTGAAGACGCTTTTCGCGGTCGCGGAGAATTATCCCGACCTTAAGGCGAACGCGAATTTTTTGGACCTCCAAAGAGAGCTTGCGGACACCGAGAATAAAATGCAGGCGGCGCGGAGATTCTATAACACGACCATCAACGACCTGAACACCGCCATTCAGAAATTCCCGACAAACCTTATTGCGGGCATGTTCGGATTCCACGAGGAGAAATTCTTTGAAGTTACTGCCGAAGGGGAGCGGGAAGCGGTCAAGGTGAAATTCTAGCGCCTTATCATGGAAGCCACCTTATCATCACAATCCGTGAAGAGTTCCCCGCGGGACGTCTTCATGTATCTCTTCGCGACCATCGCACTTTACTTTTCGGTGTGGAGCGTCATTCAATTGCTCCTGCAATATATCAGCGTCCTCTTTCCGGACCCCCTGAATCCGTACTTTGACCCGGGGAGCACCGTCCGCTGGAGCATGGCGCTTCTCGTCATTATTTTCCCCGCGTATTGCTGGGTCTCGCGGTTTCTCCGCCGCGACCTTTTGGCGCACCCCGAAAAAAGCGAGATTCGCGCGAGGAAGTGGCTTCTTTACCTCACGCTCTTTCTCGCGGCACTTCTCATTATCGGGGATTTGGTGGCGCTCATCTATAGTTTTCTGGAAGGCGAGATTACCACGCGTTTTTTCCTTAAGATAATCGCCATCCTCATAGTCGCCGCCGCCGTGTTCTGGTACTATTTGCGCGACCTGCGTACGAACGCCTCGTCGTCCGACGCCCGCATGACTCTTTTTGCGCGGCTTGCGATTGCCGCCGTGGCGCTTATTGTCGTCGGAGGATTCTTCGTGGTCGGGTCGCCCTTCCGCCAGCGCCTTGTGCGTTTTGATAGCCAGAAGGCAAGCGATCTGCAGAATATCCAGTGGCAGATAGTGAGCTTTTGGCAGAAAAAAGAAGTGTTGCCGCAGAAGATTGAGGATTTGCGAGACGACATTTCCGGCTACATACCTCCGCGCGACCCGCAGAGCGGGGAAGCGTATGACTATCAGCCAACCGACGCGCTTGCGTTCCGGCTGTGCGCGAATTTCAACACGTCTTCAAACGAATCCTCGGCCAATGAAATGTCGCAGGTGAAACTCCCCGTACCCGTAGGAGGAGGCGGCACGAGCGAAAACTGGCGGCACGGGGAAGGCAGAGTGTGTTTTGAGCGCACGATAGACCCCGCGCTTTATCCGTTGGAGAAAACTCTTCTTAAAAGATAGTTCGCGGACGCCGAAAACAAATATCAGGAGAATTTTTGAGAGGATAGCATTACATATCTATGCCACGCGCCGACCTTATCAGTTACCTTGAAGAAGAACGGAAAAAAGGAGCGTCTATTGAACAGATAGCCGCACGCTTGCGCGAAGCAGGATGGAAAGACGCCGACATCGCCGATGCGCGGCTTTCGCGCGTGGAGGAGAAAGTGTTCGGTTCATCGCCCGTTGCGGCATCCGATGTTTACCCGCGCGAAGGTGCGGGGAGTTCCCGCTTGACGGTCGAGAGGGTGAGTCAGTTAGCGGCGCTTGTGCAGGGCGAAAAGTTTGCGCCCTTGGAGAGGAAAGAACCTCTTGCGTACGCTCCGCAAGAGTCAATGGAGAGCAAGGTGACGGGCAAATGGTTCGCCGCACTCGGTATTTTGGCGATTCTCTTCGGCGTCGGATTTTTTCTCAAATACGCGTTTGATAACAATCTAATCGGAGAAACGGGCAGGGTCATCATGGGAATTTTCGGCGGTCTTATGTTGCTCGTCATAGGAGACGTGTTTTCCCGCAAAGAAAGATACCGCGAATACTCTTTTTATCTCTCCGGCGGAGGGCTTGCGCTTCTCTATCTCTCCATCTTCGCGGCATATAACTATTACCATTTAATCGGGCAAGCAGGAGCGTTTGCGGTGATGATAGTCATTACGGCGATCGGAGCCGTGCTCGCGGTGTTTTCCGACAGTGAGCGGCTCGCCGCAATCTCGCTCTTCGGCGGATTTCTCACGCCGTTTATGGTGTCCTCGGGAGTAGA